>CAZOUC010000001.1:0-22523 GCA_964582825.1 uncultured Enterobacteriaceae bacterium
CGAGGCCGTCGACGAGTGGGAGCCCGACATCGTCTTCAACCTCTTGGACGAGTTCCAGGGCGAGGCCATCTACGATCAGCACGTCGTCGCCTACCTCGAGCTCCTGCGCATCCCCTACACGGGCAACAATCCCCGCGGCCTGGTGCTCGCCCGCGACAAGGCGCTCTCGAAGAAGGTCGCGATGTACCACAGGATCCGGGTGCCGCGGTTCTTCGTCTGCCGGATGGGGAGGCGGGTGCGACGCCCGAAGCGGCTCGGCTTCCCGCTGATCGTGAAGTCCCTGCTGGAGGAGGCCTCGATGGGCATCTCCCGGGCGTCGATCGTCCGGGACGACGAGGCGTTGGAGGCGCGGGGGCAGTTCATGCACGAACGCATCCGAACCGACGCCATCGTCGAGGAGTTCATCCCGGGGCGCGAGATCTACGTGGGCGTGCTCGGGAACGATCGCCTGATGGCGCTCGGCCGCGGCAAGCTCGAGGAGACCTCGGATGCCGGTGCGGCGACGCGGCATTCGCGCCGCGCCATGGCGGCCTATCACGCCCAGAGCCGGACGCGCTGAGCCTCCGCTCAGCGCAGGAAGTTGAACAGCGACAGGTTGGCGATGCGGGTGAAGCTCTGCTGCGCCGCCTGCAGCACGAAGCTCTGAAACGACAGGTTGCTGACCGCCTCGTTGAAATCGACGTCGATCACTTCCGAGAGAATCTCGCGATTGAGCAACTCCGTCTGCGCCTGGTCTTCACGCGCCAGGTCGACGGCGTTGAGGCGCGAACCGAGTTCGGCACGCGCCTCGAAAATCTGCGATTCCGCCCGGTCCAGGTTGTTGAGCGTCTCGGCGACGACCCGGGCACGCTCGGTATTGCCGACCGGCGTGTCCGGTGCCGCGCGCAGGCCGGCAATCAGTCGCTGCACGCTACTCACCAGGGACTGGCGGTTACTCGCCTGCAGCACGAATTCGTCACCGGCCGCCGGCGCGCCGACGATGGTGAACTCGGCGCCGGCGGCCGTGATCGTCTGCCCGTCGACGTAGGCGGCACCGACCGTGATCGGCGTCAGGGCGCCGGTCACGCGGTCACGCTGGCTGATGTCGTAGGTCGCGGGGCCCGTGAAGGTGACGACCAGGTCATCCGGGAACACCGCGTCCCAGGCCGCCTGGTCGACGACGCGGCCGACGTCGATGTCGGCGCTGCCGGTATTCGCGGAACTGACCCGGGTGACGAAATTGTTGTTTGCCGCCGGGACGTCGACGAACAGCTTGCGGCCGTTATCGCGCACCTCGACGTCGACGCTGGAATTGATCTGCAGGAAGCGGCGGCCGTCGTCGCCCCGGTACTCGACCACTCCGGTGCTGCGCCGCACGAAGGGCACGGTGTCGCCCTGGAACCCGGAGAACAGGTACTCGCCGTTGGCGAGCTGGGAATTGCCGATTCCGACCAACTGGTCTGCGAGCGCTTCCGCCTCGGCGATCAGCGACTGCCGCTCGTTGGTCGACAGCGCGCCGTCACCGGCCTGGATCGTCAGCTCGCGAAGCCGGAACAGGATGTTCTCGACCGCCTGCAGCTGCGACTCCTGCTGGCGCAGGTCGCGCTCGGCGACTTCCACGTTGCGCAGGTACTGCTCGCTGCGCGCGATGTCCTGCTCGATGCGCAGCGCCAGGGTCGCGGCCGGTGGGTCGTCGGCCGGCGACAGCACCCGCTTGCCCGACGACACTTCTTCCTGGCTGCGCAGGGTCTCGCGCTGCGCCCGCAGGATGTTGTCGAGCGCTGACTGGTAGATCTGTCCGCTGGATATGCGCACCGTTCAGGTCCTCAACGTACCGCTTCGAACAGGGCGTCGATAATCGATCGGGCGACGCTGATCACCTGCGCGGAAGCGTTGTACGCCTGTTCGAAGCGAATCAGGTTGGCGGCTTCCTCGTCGAGATTCACCCCGGAAGTGGCCTCGCGCGTTTCCCGGGTCTGATTGAGCACCGCCTCGCTGGCCTGCGAATCGATGCGCGCCTGGCGCGTCTCGGTGCCGACGAAGCCGACCAGCTGGCCGTAGGCGCCCTGGAACGACGTGGTCCCGCCAACCAGGCTATCGGCAATCTGCAGCCGGGCTAAAGCCAGGCCGTTGCGATTGTCCGAACTGGCGTCGCTGTTGTAGTCGACGCGGAAGGTGTCACCGGCGGCTGGATTGCCCGAGATCGTCACCTGCAGCCCGAAGTAATCCGGGTCCCCGGGCGTCGTGCTGAACAGGGTGTTGCTGACGCCGGGCGTGTAGCTCAGCCCGGTCAGCGGCGGCGCCAGCGCCACCGGGCTGTTCGGGTCCGTGTTGTCGAGCACATCGAAGGTGGTCGGCGACGTGAAGCGGATCAGCAGCGGCGGCGCGAGCTGCTGCGGCGTCGTCGCGAACAACGGATCGCTGACGTCGAAAGCGTTGCTTCCCGCTGCCACGCCGCTGCCGACATTACCGGTCCCCGCGCTCAGCCGCGCGGGCTGCGCCAGGGCGAGATCCTCGGGTCGCTCGATCACCGTGCTGAAGCTGCGGGCACCGCTGCGCGTCGGCTCGATCAGGAAGCTGTCGCCGGTCACGAAGTTGCCCGGCGGTGGCCCGGTCACGTTGAGCTGTACGGTGAAGCCGTCGACTGTGACGAGCGTGTCGCTCAATGCGCTGCCGGTGCCGACCACCGCGTTGTCGCTGTTGCGGATCAGTCGCCACTGGCCGGGACCGGTGATGTCGAGCTGGTAGGAACTGGTGGTCAGCGCGCTGACGTCGTCGATCGCCACGTTGACGACACCGGTCGACGTCGGGTCGTTATCCGCGGCGGAGCGGGCCCGGAGCACGCGGTCGGTGGCGTCGTTGACGTCGCCGAAGACGAGTCCGCCCAGCCGGTTGTTGAGGTCCAGGCCGAGCTGGCTCTGTTCGTTGACCGTCGCGGCAATGCCCAGTGCGACCCGTCCGAGCGACGCAAAGGACTCGTCGAGAATCCGCGTGCGGAAATCGAGGATGCCGCCGATCTTGCCGCCGGTGGTGTCGTCGGAGACGACCCGGGTCTGCCCCGAGATCACCACGGCGATCTGGCTGCGCGTCGGGTCGAAGCGATCCTGCACCTGCACCACGTCGCTGGCCTGGCCGCCGATCACCAGGGCCTGGCCCTTGCCGAGAAACACGTTGACGCTGTTGCCGTCGCGCACGGTGCGGATATCGACGATCTCGGCCAGGTCCAGCAGGGCCTGGTCGCGTTTGTCGAGCAGGTCATTGACCTGGTCGGGCGTTCCTATGCCCGCCAGCTGGTCGATCTTCAGATTCAGGCTGGCGATGCTTTCCGCCAGCGAGTCGGCGTCCCGCGTCAGCGAGCCGATTTCCTGATTCAGGGTCGTATTCAGTTGAGCGAGGCGGTCGTAGAGGCTGTTGAAGCGGTTGCTCAGCGTTTCCGCCTCGCTGATCACGACCTGCCGGTTCGGAATCCAGCTCGGGTCGTCGGCGGCGGCCTGCAGCGCGTCGAAAAAACTGTTGATCCGCGTCGAGATGCCGATCACCTCGTCGTTGAGGATCGAGTCGATCTGTTCGCTGTAGTAGCGCAGCCGATCGGCGCCGCTGTATACCCAGGTATCGGTGCGCAGCTGCTGGATCGTGAACTCGTCGACGACGCGGCGCACGGTCTCGAGCTGCACGCCGGAGCCGAAGAAGTTGCCGTTGAGGAACTGCGAGGGCTGCGTGCCGAGTTCGAGGCGCTGGCGGCTGTAGCCCTCGGTGTTGACGTTACTGATGTTGTTGCCGGTGACGTTCAGCGCCCCTTGCTGGGCAACCAGACCGGACACGGCGATCCGCAGCAGGTCGGACACGTCAGCGCTCCTGCAGGTAGCTCGCCACCCGCTCGAGTACGTTGAGAATCTTGTCCGCGTAGTTCGGGTCGGTGGCGTAACCCGCTTCCTGCAGGCCGCGCAGGAAGCCTTCCGGGCTGGCGGCGCTGTCGAGCGCCTGCCGGTAGCGGGGTCGCGAACTCAGGAAATCGACGAAGTCGTCGAAACTGTCGGCAAAACTCTCGTAGACGCGGAAGCTGTGCCGCTCGCGAACCGCCACGCCGTCGCGGTACTCGAGCGTCGGCACGGTCACTTTCGGTCCGGGCCAGTCGGCACCGGCCTTGATGTTGAACAGGTTGCGGCTGCTGCCTTCGATACCGCCGGTGATCTTCGCGCCCCAGCCGGTCTCCAGCGCCGACTGCGCCAGCAGCACGGCTTCGTCGAGGCCGAGTCGCGCGGCCGCCTGCCGTGCCAGCGGCTCGAGCGCCGACAGGAAGTCACGCGGTGAGCCGAAGCGTTCGGGTTCTGTCCGGGACGTCGCGCGGGCGGCGGCCGCAGCCGGTGCTGAACCGGCCCCGGCAGCATCGGCCTGGATTCCCGCCGGCGCGTGAACGGCGGCTTGCTGGCCTCGACGCGCATCGACCGCCTGGCCAGGCGACCGGAGACCCTCGGCAGGTGATGCCTGTCGTACTGCGGCCCCTGCAGCCTCACCCGCGTCATCCCCGCGCCGGCGGGAATCCAGCCCGCCGCTCAACGGCTGCGCTCGGGTTCCGGCCGGCGCCGGCACGCCGAGCGGGAGCGGTGCCGTCCCCGGCGCCCCGGGAGCCTTGTCCGGCACGGCGCCAGTCGGCTGCATCGCCTGCAGCTGTTCGGTGATGAACGGTGCCAGGCCGAGCCCCCTGCCCTGTGCCAGCGACAGGCTCAGCTGCTGGTCGAGCATCTCCTGCCGGAATTTCATCTCCCAGCCGGAGAACAGCCCGTCCTCGTTCAGCAGCTCGTTCGCCGCGCGCATGCCTTTGAGCATCTGGCTGACGAACAGGGACTCGAACTGGCGACCGATCTGCTCGAGAGCGGCGCCGCGGTCCTCGCGGCCGAGCGCACTGATGCTCTGGAGCGCCGCCAGGTCGGTGTAGCTGCGGGGTGCCGTCGCCTGGACCATCAGATCACGACCAGCTCCGCACGCAGTGCACCGGAGCGCTTGAGGGCCTCGAGAATCGCCATCAGGTCACCGGGCGCCGCACCGACGCGATTCACGGCCTGCACGATCTGGTCGATGGTGGTCGAACGCGGGAACCGCCACATCGGGTTGGCCTGCTGCTCGATGTCGATCTGCGTCTGCGGCGTGACCACGGTCTCGCCGGCCTGTGCAAGCACGCCAGGCTGACTCACTTCCGGGTCCTCCGAAACGATGACGGTCAGGCTGCCGTGCGTCACCGCCACCGGTTCGACGGTGACCTTGTTGCCGACGACGATCGTCCCGGTGCGCGAATTGACGATGACCCGCGCCGGCGCCTCGCCGGGTTCCACCTCGAGGTTTTCGAGCACCGACATGTAGGTGACGCGCTGGTCCGGGTCGAGCGGTGCGCTGACCGCGATCGCGCCGGCGTCGATCGCCCGCGCCACCTGCGGACCGAGCAGATCGTTGATGCGGGCGGCGAAGCGCTTGGCGGTCGTGAAATCGGGCCGATGCAGGTTGAATACGAGGTCCTGGCCGTGATTGAAGGCGGTCTCGATGCCGCGTTCGACGGTCGCCCCGTTCGGAATCCGCCCGACAACGGGCACGTTGACCGTGACGCTGGACCCGTCGGCACCCTGGGCACCGAATCCGCCGACCACGAGATTGCCCTGCGCGATGGCGTAAGTGTTGCCGTCCACACCACGCAGCGGGGTCATCAACAGGCTGCCGCCGCGCAGACTCATGGCGTTGGCCATCGACGACACCGTGACGTCGATCGCCTGGCCGGGCCGCGAGAACGGCGGCATCTCGGCGTGCACCGCCACCGCGGCCACGTTGCGCAGCTGCAGCCGGATACCCTCCGGTAGGGTGATGCCGAACTGCTTGAGCATGCTCAGGAAACTCTGCGTCGTAAACGGCGCCTGCGTGGTCTGGTCGCCGGTACCGTTCAGGCCGACCACGAGGCCGTAGCCGACCAGGTGATTGGAGCGCACGCCAGACAGGGTGGAAATGTCCTTCAGGCGCTCGGCGTGGACCGCAGGCGCCAGCAGCAGGGCCAGCAGGAGCGCGAGCCCGCCTCCGCGGCGGCGCGACACCCTGTGAAGTCGGGACAGGGCAGCCATCAGAAGGGCCACCACGGGCCGTTGAAGAAGCGCGACGCCCAGCCCGGCCGGTTGCTGTCGGCGAGTTCGCCGGTTCCGCTGTAGCGGATGCGCGCGTCGGCGAGCTTGGTGGAGGCCACGGTATTGTCGGCGCCGATGTCCGCTTCGCGGACGAGTCCCGAGACGCGGATGAACTCGTTGCCCCGATTCAGCTGCAGCCACTTCTCGCCGCGCACCACGAGGAGTCCGTTGGGCAGCACGTCGGTCACCGTGACCGCGATCGAGCCGTTCAGGCTGTTGCTCTGGGAGCTCTCTGCCTCGCCGGTGAAATCGCGCTCCTGGGAAATATCCGCCGACAGGCCGTAGCCTTCGATGCCGATTCCCTTGCCGAGCGCGGTGGCGTCGTTCATCGAGATCTCGGTGTCCTTGATGGTGCTGGTATCGGCGCTCTTGCTTGCTGCCGTGCGCTCGGTGAGCACCACCGTCAGCACGTCGCCGACCCGGTTGGCCCGCACGTCGGTGAACAGGGACATGCCGAAGCGCGCCTGCTGCACGCCGCCGGGCCCGTCGAAATCCGCGCGCGGCGGCTCCGGGTAGGCCGGGGCGTAGTACGGATCGTTCTCCACCGGGCCCCGCGCCGTTGCGCAGGCGCCGAGCAGCAGGCAGGCGGCGACCGTAGCGAGCGCGCGCCGCATGCCGCCCCACCGCACTGCGGAACCGTTCTGGATGGCTTGGCTCATCGGACCCGCTCCTTACAGGTTCTGGCTGACGTACTGCAGCATCTGGTCGGCGGTACTGATGACCTTGGCGTTCATTTCGTAGGCGCGCTGCGTGGTGATCATGTTGACGAGTTCCTCGACGACCTCGACATTGGAATTCTCGAGGGTGCCCTGCTCGAGGTTGCCCAGGCCGTCGAGGCCGGGCGTACCCGGTGTCGGCACGCCGGAAGCCGTCGTCTCGACGAACAGGTTGGCGCCGATTGCTTCCAGGCCGGCCGGGTTGACGAAGTCGACGAGCTCGAACTGGCCGATCTGGGTGGCCACCGAGTTGCCCTGCCCGCCCTGCACCTCGCTGACGATGCCGTCGCGGGATATCGTCAGTGACACGGCGTTCTGGGACACGGTGATGCCCGGGTTGATGATCTGACCGTTGACGTTGACGATCTCGCCGTTCTCGTTGAGGCTGAACTGGCCGTTGCGCGTGTAGGCATTGGTGCCGTCGGGCAGCAGCACCGAAAAGAAGCCACGCCCGTTGATAGCAATGTCCAGGCTGTTGCCGGTCACCTGCAGGCTGCCCTCGGTGAATTCCTTCTGTGTGCCGATGACCCGTACCCCGGTGCCGACCTGCAGGCCTGACGGGATCACCGAGTTTTCCGAAGACTGGGCGCCGGGCTGGCGGCGAATCTGGTACAGCAGGTCCTCGAACACGCCGATGTCGCGCTTGAAGCCGACGGTGCTGACGTTGGCGAGGTTGTTCGAGATCGTGGACAGCTGCAGGTCCTGAGCCGACAGGCCGGTCTTGCTGACCCAGAGAGACGTCATCATCGTTCATTCACTCCTGACTGCTGCGCGATTTGCCGGGCGGCCCGACCGGTCCCTGCTTAGGAAATCTGCAAGACCCGTGCCGCTGACTCGACGTTCTGGTCCACGGTCTGCATCATCTTCACGTGCAGCTCGAACTGGCGCGCCAGGGTCAGCATTTCGGTCATCGCCTCGACGGCGTTGACGTTGCTGGTCTCGAGGAATCCCGAACCGAGCCGGACCGTAGGATCGGCCGGTGCCGTCCCCTGACGGTAAGCGATCAGGCCATCACGGCCCTTTTCCAGTTCCTCGAGCGGCGGATTGACCAGCTTGATGCGATCGATCTGGGCCAGGGTCTCGGCACCCTGGCCGAGCGGCTGGATCGACAGGCTGCCGTCGATGCCGATCTCGACCTTCTGCGCCGGCGGCACGGCGATCGGCCCGTCGTTGCCGAGCACCGGCAATCCGCTGCCGGTGCGCAGCTGGCCGAGCGGGTCGATTCGCAGATCGCCGAGCCGAGTGAGCGCTTCGCGGCCGTCGGGCGCCTGCACGGCGATCCAGCCCTGGCCCTGCACCGCCACGTCCAGGTCGCGACCGGTCTCGCGCAGCGCGCCGTAACTGAAGTCCGTGGCCGGGCGTTCGGTCAGCGCGTAGGCGCGCGTCGGCAGCCCGTCGCCGTAGTAGAGACCCATGCTGCGCGCCTGCGCGAAGTCCCGCCGGAAACCGTCGGTGTTGACGTTGGCCAGGTTGTTGGCGTGCACGGTCTGCGCCAGGGTGTTCTCCTTGGCGCCGCTCATGCTGATGTAGAGCGCGCGATCCATCACTCCTCCTGAGAATGGGGTCAGGCGCCCGGCGGAATCCGGGCGCCTGAGCTGCTCCCGGCCCTAGGGCCGGGAGCGGTCAAATCCGAAGCCGCCCCAATTAGCTCCGGATGTTGATCACGGTCTGGGTGATCGTGTTGTTGGTTTCGATGGTCTTGGCGTTGGCCTGGAAGTTCCGCTGCGCGATGATCAGGCGTACCAGCTGGTCCGACAGGTCGACGTTCGAATCCTCGAGCGCGCCGGCCTGCACGGCACCGAAGGCGCCGACCGTGGCCAGGCCCGGCACCGGCTGACCGGAGTCGAAGGATTCACCGAACAGGGTGTTGCCGAGCGGCGTCAGACCGGAAGCGTTCGGGAAGTCGGCCAGCAGGATCTGGCCGAGCGTCAGCGATTCGCCGTTGGTGTAGCGAGCAAACAGGATGCCGTTGTCGGAAATCTCGGTCCCGACCAGCTGGCCTGGGCCGAAGCCGTCCTGGCGCAGGAAGTCGATGTTGAATTCGTCGCCGAACTGCGTCGACCCGGTGATGTCGATGACGAAGTCGGAAAAGCCGTCGTCGATAATGCCGTTGAACACCGGCGCACCGCTGCCGCCCTGCGGCCCGTCAGGCTCGGCGTTGGAGCCGAACACGTCCTGGTTCTGGATCGCCGGCGTCCAGTCGTCGATCACCAGTCGCTGGCTGCCCGACGCGAGTGTACCGTCGGTGTTGAATCGAATCTGGAACGCGGTCTGGTTGCCGTTGACGTCCGGCGGCGAACCCGGGCCGACCACGAAGGTGTCCCCGGTGATCGGCGGCGTGTCGCCGTCGGTGATCGCCACCGTGGCGTCCTCGCCACCGACGCCGGCCAGGACGATGTCGGCACCGGAGGTGTAGGCGCCGGCCGTCGGCCCGGCCAGTGCGGCACCGGTGATCAGATCACGCTCGGTGACCTCGTAGGTCGTCGCGCTGGTGAACACGATCTCCCAGGCCGTGGTTGCCGGAGGCGTCGCCGAAGCCGCCGTGGTCTGGATCGAAGCGTTGCTCACGTTGGCGAACACCCCGGAGGTGGTCGGCTGGCGGGTGGCATTGGCCGGGTTGTTGTTGATCAGCTCGCCGTCGATCTCGATGTAAACCGACCAGTCGTTGTTGAGGCCGTTCTCGATCGGTTGCGGCTGGTCCTTGCGGTAGTACAGCGTCGCGACGTGCGGGATACCCTCGGAATCGAACACGGTCAGTGACGAGGCGTGGTTGAAGGTGCGCTGGTCAGTCGGGTCGAAGGCCGGAAACAGCAGCGGATCGGGCGCTGCCTCCGTGGCATCGACGTTGAAGCCGATCTGCACTTCGGTGGTCCGGTTCGGCGCCAGGTTGAAGGCCTGGACGCGCAGCTCGACCTCGTTACCGAGGTCGATGGTGCCGTCCGCAGCCGCGCCATACCCGATCAGCCGTCCGCCGGTATTCGAAGTGATGAAGCCGTCCTTGTCGAGTCCGAACACGCCGGCGCGCGTGTACTGGCGCTCACCGCCGTCACTGAGGATGAAGAAGCCCCGGCCGTTGATGGCCACGTCCAGCGAGCGGTCGGTGAACGAGATCGTGCCCTGGTTGAACTGCTGCGCGACCCGCTGCAGGGTCACGCCGGAACCGATCACCTGGGCGCCGGACTCGGTCAGGTTCGACGCGTAGATGTCGCCGAACTCGACGCGCGAGCGCTTGAAGGCTGTGGTGCTGGCGTTGGCGATGTTGTTACCCGTCGTGTTCAGGTCCGCGGTTGCGGCGCGCAGACCGCTCAGGCCCGTGTTGAATGACATGTGAGAACCCTCGTGTACTCCGTTGCTGTTGTCACCTGAGGGCCGCCAACGCGAGCGGCCGTCGTTCCTAGAGAATTTCCTTGACCTCGCTGACCGACACCGCGCCCACGCCGTCGACGTTGAGGCTCAGTTCGCCGGTACTGCCGATGGTCACGCTGTTGACGTTGGCGCTGACCGCGGTGGGCAGGCCGATGGTCTCGTCACCGACCAGGCCGGATGCCTGGATCCGGTAGGTACCCGGCGGAACGCGCTCGCCCGCTTCGTTGAGACCGTCCCAGGCGAAGCGGAAGTCACCGACCGGTTGCGCGCCGACCACGTCCTGGCGCACCAGGGTGCCGAAGCTGTCGTAGATGTTGATCAGCATGTCGTCGACTTCCTCGGTGACCTCGACGCTGCCGAGCAGCACGCCCTCCGCTCCGAGGCGGCCGCTGTCACCGCTGACCATCACCGTGCGTCCGACCAGGCTGGTCGCCTGCAGGGCCTGGCTGGACTTGAAGCTGGACGTCAACTCGGCGAAGCTGCGGTTCATCTGTTCGACGCCGTCCACCATGCTGAACTGCGCCAACTGGGCCACGAACTCGGCACCCTCCTGGGGCTGCAGCGGATTCTGGTTCTCGAGCTGGGTGATCAGCAGGTCGAGAAAGTCGGCCTGGCCCAGTTCGGTCCGCTCCTGCTTCTTCTGCTCGTTGCTCTGCTCCGGCAGCGTCAGCCTGTCCAGCACGCTGTTGCTGACGCGGAAGCCGTTGATTTCAGCCATCTCGATTCACTCTCCGCCTTACTGTCCCAGGCTCAGGACGCGCTGCATCATGGTCTTGGCCGCGTTCATGACCTCCACGTTGATCTGGAAGCTGCGCGAGGCAGAGATCATGTCGGCCATCTGTTCGACGACGTTGACGTTCGGGTAAAACACGTAGCCCTCGTCGTCTGCCTGCGGGTGGTTCGGTTCGTAGCGCGCTTCCAGCGCCGCCTCGCTCTCGACGATACCGAGCACGCGCACGCCGGCAGCCGCGCCGCCGTCGTCGAAGCCGTCGAGCATCGATTGCTGGATCGCCTGGAACACCGGCACGCGGGCCCGGTAGGTCTGGTCGATGCTGCTGCTGGCGGTCTGGGCGTTGGCGATGTTGCTGGCGACGGTGTTCAGGCGCACGCTCTGCGCGCTCATGCCAGTGCCGGCAACGTCGAAGATCGCGTTGATCGACATTACTGGTTCCCTATCGCGGACTTGAGGCCGCTGAAGCGACTCTTGATGAACGTCAGACTGGCCTGGAAGTCGAGCGCGTTGCGGGCGAACTCGGCCATCTCGATCTGTGGGTCGACGGTGTTGCCGTCGATCGACGGCTGCGTCGGCGCGCGGTACTGCAGCGGCGGCTGTCCGATCACACCGCCGGCACCGCTTAGGTGCCGTGGATGGCTGCGCTGCAGGCGGTGCTCGGATGCGTCTGCCGCGGCGCGCAGCACCTGGCGGAAATCGACGTCACGCGCTTTGAAGCCAGGCGTGTCGGCGTTGGCCAGGTTATTGGCCAGCACCTGCGCTCGCGCCTCCCGCACCATCAGGGCCTGTTCGCTGATGCCCAGCGCGTTGCTGAAATTGATCGCCATAGGTTGCTGCCTTTGCGGCGGGCAAGACCGCGCCCGATCCGTGTCGCAGGCAATGGAGCAAAGCGCGTGCCAGCTCCGAAGGACCCGTCCCTGTCGGGTTTTTCGCCGGACCCGCCCCGTCGAGGCGGCAAGGCCTTGCCGGCCGAACGGCGCCGGCGGTCAGGAGTCTGCCGCCGGCGGCCCTACGCGGGCCACCGGCGCCGTCGACCGCACCGGCACGCTTATTGCTGCTGTCGAAGCAGGACACGGCAGCGACGGGTTTTCGACACGGACATGAAAGGCAGATGCCGCCGCAGAATGGCGCTGTGCGCGATTCTCGCCCTGTTCGCCAGTTCACCGGCCCGCAGCAGCGAAGTGCTCGCGCAGGACCTGGAACCGCTGCTCAAGCAGCGGGCCGAGCAGGCCGTGGCCGCGCTGCCCGCCGCCGACGGCGCGACCCGCACCGCGGTACGCATCGAGGCACTCGACAGCCGATTGCGTTTTCCAGCCTGCGCGCGCGACCTCGATATCGACGTGGAAGGCCTGGAGGGCGCCGGTCGGGCCGTCGCCAAGGCCCGCTGCCGGGAACCGGCCTGGCACGTCTACGTGCCGATACAGGTGGAGATTTACCGTCCCGCGGTGGTCGCCGCGACGGCGATCGCCCGCGGTCGGATTCTGGCCGAAGAGGACCTCAGCCTGGCGGAGACCGACGTGCTCGGTTCCGGAGGGCGCCACTTCGAACGCCTCGAGGATGCGGTCGGGCAGGAGGCACGTCGCACCATCGCCGCCGGCAGCGTGGTCAGTTCGGGCATGCTGCAGGCGCCCAAGCTCATCCGCCGGGGCGACACCGTGCGGGTCACCGCACACGGCGGCGGCCTGAGCGTCAGCAGCTCGGGTACCGCGCTCAGCGATGGCCGCCGCGGCGAACAGATTCGCATCCGCAACAGCAGCAGCGAGCGGGTGATCCGCGCCCGGGTGCGCGGTCCGGGCGAAGCGGAGGTTATTTTTTGACCAAACCGGCTGTAAAACGCACAGCAGTATCAGCAGGCATAAAGATTTATACTTGGCGGTCGATACGTCCTATTGAACGACCGTCAATCGGAACACGGACGCAGGGACCGGGAACGGACCATGGTAAACGACATCAACGGGGTGAATTCCCGACAACCGACCGGGCCGCGCCAGAGCGGCACCGCCGGTGTCGAACGCCCGTCGCGCACGTCGGGTGAGCAGGCCTCGGGCCGGGTCTCGCCAGGCGACGTGGTCGTCGACCTGAGCCAGGCCGCGCAGGTCGAGGCTGCAGCTGCCCGTCTTGCCGCCGAACCGGAGGTGGACACGCAGCGCGTCGCCCAACTCCAGGAACGGCTGCGCAGCGGAGACTACCAGCTCAGCCCGGACCGGATCGCCCAGCGTCTCGTGGACCTGGATGCAGACTTCCAGTAACCCGACGATGACGGTCATTCGCTATGGACAATACGCCGAACGCCGGTACGGCAGTCAAGCTGCTGCTTGAATCCGACCTCGACTATCTCAATCGCCTGATCGACCTGCTGCACACCGAGCGCGACGCGCTCGAGGCGCGCAACGTGGCGCAGCTGCAGGAGACGGTGACCGCCAAGTCGGCCCTGCTGGCCGCGCTGGACAGCAACGGTCGCCAGCGCGACCGGCACCTCAGACAGCAGGGACAGGAGCCGACCCCGGGCAACTGGCAGCGCTACCTCGACGGTCTCGACGAGACGCAGGCACCCGGTATCCGCGACACCTGGGATCGGCTGCTCGGCGTCCTGCGCCAGTGCGCCGAACTCACCGAGATCAACGCGCGCATCGTCGCCCGCACACAGCGCAGCGTCGGACACGTACTCGATCTCGTGCGCGGTCAGACCGGCCAGGGTGACGCGAGCGTCTACGACCAGCAGGGGCGCAGCCGCCAGCACCTCGACAACCGGCCAATCACATCGGCCTGAGCGCTCGCACGCGACCGGTAATGCGCCTACAATGCCGGGCCGAAGAGCCCCGGTAGCTCAGTGGATAGAGCAACCGCCTCCTAAGCGGTAGGTCATAGGTTCGACTCCTATCCGGGGCACCATCAGTCCCAGGCCGGGCCCGGCGGCTCGATGCCGTACCCCTGCCCGAAGTCGAGACCGAGACGGCGCACCCGCTGCAGCGTCTCTTCGTCCTCGATGTGCTCACCGACAGTCTTCAGCCCTGCGACCTGACCGATGCGGTTGATCGACTCGACAATGGCGGCGTTCATCGGGTTCTTGTCCATGTCGCGGATGAACTCGCCGTCGATCTTGATGATGTCGACCGGGATGGTCTTGAGGTAGGAAAACGAACTCATGCCGGAGCCGAAATCGTCGAGCGCGAACAGGCAGCCGCTGCGCTTGGCTTCGGTCATCAGTTCGATAGCATTCTTCATGTTGGCGATCGCGGCGGTCTCGGTGATTTCGAAGCAAATCCGCCCGGCGGGCACCGCGTGCTCCTGCAGCTTCTCACGTATGTAGTCCAGCAGTCGCGGCTCGGTCAGCGACGCGCCGGACAGGTTGACGAACAGGATCGAGTCGTCATCGATGAGCCCCTGATCCAGGCCGGAGGCGACCCGCCGGAACACGTTGTCGATCACCCAGCGGTCCAGGGCCGGCATCAGGTTGTATCGCTCGGCCGCCGGGATAAACGCCCCGGGCAGGATCTCGCCGCGCTCACCGCGCATGCGCAGCAGGAACTCGTAGTGGCGGGCCTCGTCGCTCTGCAAGGGCAGGATACGCTGGCGGAACAGCACCAGGCGGTCCTCCTCCAGGGCCTTGTTGATGCGCGTGACCCACTGCATCTCGCCGTGGCGTCGCGCCAGTTCGGCGTCACCCTCGCGGTACACGTGAACACGGTTGCGGCCCTGGTCCTTGGCCGCGTAGCAGGCCATGTCGGCGGCGCTGAGCACCTCGCTGATCGATGTCTGCTGCTCGGTGATCGACACCAGGCCGATCGACGCGCCGAGTGTAAAGGTCTTGCCCTGCCAGACGAAACGGAAGTCGCGGATCGCCTGCAGCACGTCCTCGGCCAGGGTCTCGGCGCGGTCCAGCGGGCAGGCGTCCAGCAGCACGCCGAACTCGTCGCCGCCGAGCCGGGCCAGTACGTCGCTGTCGCGGATCGGCTTGCGCAGCACCACCGACAGCTGCTTGAGCAACTCGTCGCCGGCGGTGTGGCCGCAGGTGTCGTTGACGACCTTGAACTGGTCCAGGTCGATATACATCAGGCTGTGCGCGACGTGGTCGATGCGCGACGCTTCCATCGCGTTGCTGAGCCGGTGCTCGAACTCGTGGCGGTTGGTCAGGCCGGTGAGTGCATCGTGAAAGGCCAGGTGGCGGATCACTTCCTCCGCCTGCCGGTGCTGCTGGCGGTTTTCGGCCTCGCGCAGTTCGCGGTTGATCGCCGGCACCAGGCGCGCCAGATTGTCTTTCATGATGTAGTCGTGGGCGCCGGTGCGCATGGCCGCCACGGCGATGTCCTCGCCGATGCTGCCGGAGACGATGATGACCGGCAGGTCGATGCCCTGATCCCGCAGCTTGCCGAGTACCGCCTCGGAGCTGAAGCGTGGCAGATTGTGGTCGGTGATCACCAGTTGCCAGCCGCCCTCGCCGATCGCCGCGTCGAAGTCTTCCGGCGTGTCGACGCGCAGGCAGTCCGGGTTCAGACCGCCCCGCTTGAGTTCGCGCAGCAGCAACAGTGCGTCGTCCTCGGAGTCTTCGACGAGCAGGATGCGCAGCGGTTTACTCATGCGGCCAGGACTGGGTCATGCGGTCTCGGGTGGGCTTTCGTTCAACACCAGCCAGTACAGCCCGACCTGTTTGACGGCCTCGACGAACTGGGTGAAGTCCACGGGTTTGCGGATGTAGCTGTTGGCGCCCCGCGAGTAGCCACTGACCAGGTCATTCTCCTCGTTGGAGGTGGTCAGAATCACGATGGGTTGCAGCGCGGTGCGCTCGTCCTCGCGCAGGGCCTTCAGCACGTCGAGGCCGTCGATCTTGGGCAGCTTGAGGTCCAACAGCACGAGCTGGGGCATCTGTCGCGGATCACGGTCCGCGTAGCTGCCTTCCGCGAACATGAAATCGAGCGCTTCGCGGCCGTCGCGGACGACGACGACCTCGTTGCCGACGTTGGCCCGGCGCAACGCGCGGATCGTCAACGCTTCGTCGTCGGGATTGTCCTCGACGAGGAGGATGAATCGCTTGTCCATGATCACCTCCGCGGTGCAGCATTCCGACGATCGGAGCCGACCCGCGCCCCTTCTGCCCGGAGTCTAGCCCATTTCGACTACCGTCGGAATCGCCCTGACCATCTCAGAACAACTCGATGTCGCCGCCGCCGAACTCTTCCACCGGCTTGGGCGCCGGCGCGGCGATTTCCTTCATGTACTGCTCTTCGCGCTCGACCAGGGTGTTGTTGTGCATCGAGCGCAACTTCTTGACCTGCACGCGACCGGTGCGCGGCCAGTAGACCACCTTGCGCGGGTAGATGTCCCCGACCTCCTCACCCATCAGGCGCAGGCCTTCGACGCGGATGTACTCTCGGACGAACTGGATGTTGCGCCTGCCGACGTCGGTCATGCTGGCGAGCACCCGGCCGCCGCCCGTGATCTTGACCTCGAGGTTCTCACGCACGCCGCCGAACTTCTGGATGTCGGTGATCAGGTGTTCCATGGCGACGTTGCCGTAGCGCGCCGACGCGCTCATCATCGTGTTCCAGGCATCGTCGCCGCCTTCGCGACCGGCCGGCAGCATGAAGTGGTTCATGCCGCCGATGCCGAATACGGGATCGCGCACGCAGGCCGACACGCAGGAGCCGAGCACCGTGGTGATCAGCTCGTTCTCGGTCGTCACGTAGTACTCGCCCGGCAGGATCTTCGCCGCGTTCAGGTTGCGCGTCGGGTCCCAGTAGCGGCGGATGTGATCGTAGCGCGGTATCCGGTCGGCACGGCCGGCGTAGCTGAGCTTGCGTCGATTGTTCGAAGAGGTCTCATGCATGGCAGCACCCCGGCGCTAGTGGAGCTTCTGGTACACGGTGTTCCCGAGCAGGCGAAAGCGGTCACTCAGATTGTGCATCGACTCGGAATGGCCCAGGAACAGGTAGCCGCCTTCGTGCAGCCGGTCCGCGTATCGGTCGAACAGACGGGCCTGGGTCGGCTTGTCGAAGTAAATCACGACGTTGCGACAGAAGATGATGTCGAATCGACCGCGCATCGGCCACTCGGCCATCAGATTCAGCGGCCGGAAGCTGATCAGCTGCTGCAGTTCCGGCTTGACGCGCACCTTGTCCGTGTGCGGCCCTTTGCCGCGCTGGAACCAGCGTGACAGCATCTCGCGCGGCAGGTTCTTGGCGCGCTCGAAGGGATAGACCCCGGTCGCCGCCGTGCGCACGACGTTGGTGTCGATATCGGTGGCGAGGATTCGCGCGTCCCAGTGTTGCGCCGGCGGCAGGGCCTCGCGCAGCGTGATCGCGATCGAGTACGGTTCCTCGCCGGTCGAGCACCCGGCTGACCAGATGCGCAGGCGCCGTTCGCGTCCGCGCAGTTCGAACAGCTCCGGCAGGTAACGGTCGCGCAGGGCCTGGAAGTGGTGGTTTTCGCGAAAGAAGCTGGTCAGGTTGGTGGTGATGGCGTTGATCAGGTTGACGAATTCGGAGCCGTCGTCCTGGTCGAGCAGGGCCAGGTACTGGTCGAAGGACTGCAGCTTGAGTTCGCGGAGCCGGCGTACCAGGCGCCCGTAGACCATCTGCCGCTTGCCGTCGGGCAGGCGGATCGCCGCGTGGCCCTGGACGATCTCCCGCACCGTCTCGAAGTGCCGGTCGGTGAACTCGAACTCATTGCTCCGCGCCGGCGCGGGCTGCCGCTCCAGAACCGTCACGTCTGCACCCTCGCGTTGGCGAAACACCTTAGCCGAGAACCTTGCGGATGACGGCAAGCAGCTGGTCCGGATTGAAGGGCTTGACGATCCAGCCCGTCGCGCCGGCCGCCTTGCCGTCCATCTTGCGATCGGTACCGGACTCGGTGGTCAGCACCAGGATCGGCGTGAAACGAAACTCCGGCAGGGCACGCAGCTCGCGGGTCAGCGCTATGCCGTCCATGACGGGCATGTTGACGTCGGTCAGCACGAGATCGAAACGCTGCTGTCGCGCGTAGTCCAGGGCCTCCTGCCCGTCCTGCGCCGAGGTCACCTCGTGGCCGGCTCCGGCCAGGGTCTGGGCCACCATCTGCCTCATCGACGCCGAGTCGTCGACCGCCAGAATCTGTGCCATGTCATGTCCTCCGTCCCGTCCACCGTCGTTCCGGCGGCAGCATCCGCTGCAGCGCCGCACGGTATTGTTGCTCAACAGCCGGCCGGTGCCAGGCCAATTGCAGATCCGCCGGAGTTCAGGATTCCGGCCCGAGCACTGTTTCCCCCACGGCAGCGAGGCCGCGAAGCTCCTCGACAGACAACAGACGGTCCGTGTCGAGCACCAGCACCATCTTCTCATCGACCTTGGCCAGGCCGGTGATGTAATCGTCATCGATCGTCGCGCCGAAGTCCGGCGCCGGGCGGATGTCCTCGGGCGGGATCGTCAGGACGTCACGCACCGCGTCGACGACGATACCGATCGGACGCGAACCGTCGGTGACCGCCACGTTCACGACGATCACGACGGTCGTGCTCGTGTACGGAATCGACTCGATGCCAAAGCGGATGCGCAGGTCGATGATCGGCACGATCGCCCCACGCAGGTTCAGCACACCCTTCACGTATTCCGGCGAGCGCGGCATTCGGGTCACCGGCGTCCAGCCCTTGACCTCCTGCACCGACAGAATCTCCACGCCGTACTCTTCCTCGGCGAGGGCGAAGGTCAGGTACTGCGTTCCGCTGCTGTCGTGGTCGAGGGCGTCTTCACGCCCCAGGCTGTTGACCGATTCCATACGCTACGCGCCCCCGCCGCCGGCTGGCTGGATCGAGTCGCCGTCCGCGACGGCCCGGACTTCGCCGTGACGCATCGCTCAGAACTCTTCCCAATCCATGTCGTCGACGTCGTCGTTGCTGCGCGCCGGCGTGGCTGGCTTCGATGGCGGGCTGGCGGGGCGCGGCGTCGGCGCCGGCGGGGTCGGGCGGGCAGCCGGGGCGCTGCCTGCGGGCGGTGCCGACGGCACGGGCGGAGCCGGGGGCGCGCTGCGCGCGGGCATCTGACCACTCATGTCGTAAGCCAGCTCCGCAGCGGAGCCGTCGTCGGTGACACGGAAGTAGGCAACCCGGTCGGCCAGGGCCACGGCCTGCTCTTCGAGGGCTTTGGCGCCGGCGGCCGCCTGTTCGACCAGGGCCGCGTTCTGCTGGGTCATCTCGTCCATCTGCATCACGGCACGGTTGACCTGCTCGATGCCGTCGCTCTGCTCCTGGCTCGCGGCGGCGATTTCGGACACGATGTCCGAGACCTTCTTGATCGAGACGACGATCTCGTTCAGGGTCTCGCCGCTCTCGTCGACCAGCTTCGAGCCCGCCTCGACCTTGCTGACCGAGTCCTGGATCAGCTCCTTGATCTCGCGCGCGGCATCAGCGGAGCGCTGCGCCAGGTTGCGCACCTCGGTGGCGACCACGGCGAAACCGCGTCCCTGCTCGCCGGCGCGCGCGGCCTCCACGGCGGCGTTCAGGGCCAGCAGGTTGGTCTGAAAGGCGATCTCGTCGACCACGCCGATGATGTCGGCGATCTTCTTGCTCGCGGTGTTGATCTCGCCCATCGCCGAGATCGCGCCGGACACGACCTGGCCGCCCTTTTCCGCCTGCTCGCGGGCGGAGTTTGCCAGCTGGTTGGCCTGTCGCGCATTGTCGGCGTTCTGGCGCACGGTCGACGTCATCTGATCCATGCTCGAGGCCGTCTCTTCGAGACTGGCGGCCTGTTCTTCGGTGCGCTGCGACAGGTCGGTGTTGCCCGAGGAGATTTCCTTGGCACCACTGTTGATCGTCGACGCGCGACCGCGAACATCGCCGACCACGCGCCGCAGCTTGGTGTTCATCTCGGCCAGCGACCCGAGCAGATTGCCGATCTCGTCACGACGGCCCGTCTCGATATTGCGCGACAGATCCCCTTCCGCAATCTCGGCGCAGTACCGCGCGGCCTGCGCCAGCGGTGGCGCCACCCGGCGGGTGATGGCCACGAAGGCAAACACGAGGCCGGCCGCGGCCAGCAGCAGCACCGCGATGACGACGGTACGGGCGAAGGCGCGGTCGGCAGCGGCCTGCTCGGCGCCGGCCTGTTCGATGGCCTGCGCTTCCTGGCGCATCGCCGCCAGCATCGGATCGACCGATTCGGCGTACTCGATCATCTCGGCGAGCACCAGGTCGCGCTGTTCCTGCTGGGCCGACAGCGCCAGCATCGCTTCGCGGTAAGCGGCGATCTCGCCCTCGACCTGCGCGATCATGGCGTCTTCGACGGAAAAGCCGATATTCATCTCGAGCTGCTCGAGTCCGGCCTCGAAGGTGCCGAGGTACGAAGGATTGCCCTCGTTGAGGTAGGCCTGCTCGGAGCTCAGCACCTGGCGGAACATGTTGGTCAGCCTGGCCTGATCGATCGAGTTGATCGTCGCTTCGAGGGTCGCCGAAGCGGCATGGAGCTCACCACGCAGGCCTTCGTCAGCCTGCAGGCCGATTCCGGTCTGGATCGCAACCAGTTCGTCCATCTTCTCCATGTAGGTGGCGACAGCGAACTCGGTTTCGCCGATCTGCTCGACGAGCTTGGCGTTGCCCTCGGCCAGCAACAGCAGGTTGCCCGTCTCGGTCAGTACGCCGTCGATCGCTTCCATGTAGGCGTCGACGCTTTCCGGCGCCAGCGTACGCAGGTACTCCTGCTCGCGCCGGCGGGCATCGAGCACGTCACTGCGCAGGCTCTCGACGGCGTTGCGGATGTCGCCGACCCGCTTGGCGTCCTCGATCGCCTGCCGCTCGATGGCGCCGGAGTACAGGTACGCGGCCAGAATGATGAGGTTGGCGACCACGACCAGGACGCCGCACAGCATCAGCGACGCGCGTACCGTCAGGTTACGGAGGTCGAAGCTGCCCGCGATGCCAGAGACTTTCGCCGTCATTATTGCTCCTTCTTATACCGTCTCGTGGTCCGAATCGCGCCAGAACTCGAGGGCCCGGCGCCAAGTCTGCTCCTTACCAGCCGTAGCTGAACTCGACGCCGAACAGGCGCGGCGGCGCGTAGACGTACGAACCGAGGCCATAGGCCTCGAAATTCGGCGTGCCGCCGATGATGTACTGTTCGTCGGTCAGGTTGGTGCCGTAGGCGGCCACCTCCCAGGCCTGGTCAGGCGAGATCCAGCTGACCCGGGCGCTGAGGTCCTCGTCGTCGCCGCGGTAGGCACCGGACAGACAGCTGGCCCGGTCGAGACAGCGCTCGATGTCCCACTTCTTGCTCCACTGAATGCGCGGCGTCACCGTGCCGAAGCCGGTATCGAAGCGGTATTGGGCGGCCAGAAACAACTGCGTCTCCGGAATCAGCGGCAGGTTCTCGTCGGACCGGTCGACCGCGCAGTCCTGAATCGGGTAGTTGGAGTCGGTCAGGGTGCATCCGGGGCTGACCACCGGGTTGAACGGATCGAGGGGCAGGCTGACGGAGTCGTTGAACTCGTCGATGCCGGCATCGTACCAGGCGAGGTTGAACTGGAGCTGCAGTTTGTCCACCGGCAGCCACCAGGTCTCCATCTCGAGCCCGTTGATCGTCGCCGATTCGGCATTGATGGTCACCAGCGACAGCGGATTCGCCTCGACCCCGAGCCCGTTGCGTACCAGCTGGCGATCGTTGTACTCCATCGTGAAGGCGGAGAAATTGGCCCGCATGCGGCCGGCAAAGGCATCGAACTTCACACCGAACTCGATGGCCTCGACCGTTTCCGGCTCGAAAGTCTCCAGGGCACCGCCCACGGTCGGGTACAAGCCCCCGGACAGGAAGCCGTCCGTGTATTGCAGGTAGGCGGAGCCGTAATCGATCGGCCCGATACCGCCGAACATGTACTGCAGGGTAATCAGCGGCGTCCACTCGGTGATGCCGGTTTCGCCGCTGTCTTCGCCAAACAGCAGGAAGTCGTGGTTGGCGTTGAAGGTGCCGGTCGGCAGCACGTAGTCGTTCGGGATCACCGCGACCGCGTTCGGAATCGGGTCGACGACGACCTGCCCGGTCGTCGACAGCGTGGCCGGGTCGGGCCGATAGAGCGCATAGCTGGCTTCACGCGATTCGTCGGTGTAGCGCAACCCCACGGTCAGTCGCCAGCTCTCGCTGATGTGGTACTCGGCCTGGCCGTAGGCGGCCCAGGCCTCATGGTCAGTACGCAGCTGGGAGGCGTCCGCGATGTACGTCACCAGCTGCGACGACCCGGCGAGCAGCGCGCCCGCCGTCGCCGGGTCGCCGGCCGCCGCGAGCACCTGTGCCGCGGCGCCCGGAAAGTCGATCAGCGGCGGCTGGATCACGCCCGGCTGCGGATAGAACCACGGGCCGTCGATGAAGGCCCGGCTGCCCGCCGTCGTCTCCTCGTAGAAGTAGTACACGCCGGCGACATAGAACAGGCGCTCGCCCAGGGTGTCACCGATGAACTGGAACTCCTGCGAGTACTGGTCCGTCTCCGTGTACTGGGTGAACGGACTGCTGCCGTCGGTGACCAGGTGCTGCAGTGCCAGCGAGGTGGCGTCGACGTCTTCCTCGTTACCGGCCTCGGTCGAACGCCAGCCGGTGATGCTCTTGAGCTTGAACGACA
>CAZOUC010000002.1:0-20614 GCA_964582825.1 uncultured Enterobacteriaceae bacterium
GGAGAGCTGGTGCGGGTACTCGCCCATGCGGATGTCCGGCGAGGGGATGCCGACCTGGTCGAGGGTCTCGACGGCACGGCGGATCGCCGCGTCGACGCTGAGATCCGTGTGCAGCTGCAGCGATTCGATCAGCTGCTTGCCGATCGTCTTGACCGGATTGAGCGCCGTCATCGGTTCCTGGAACACCATGCCGATGCGCGCGCCGCGGATCCGCTCCATCTCCTCGATGGACTTGGCGACGAGATCCTCGCCCTGGAATCGGATCGAGCCGCTGGCGATGTGTCCCATGGGTTGCGGCAGCAGGCGCATGATCGACAGCGCCGTGACGCTCTTGCCGCAGCCGGACTCGCCGACGATGCCGAGCGTCTCGCCGGGCGCCACGTCCAGCGACACGTCGTCGACCGCCCGTACCACGCCTTCATCGGTATCGAAGTCGATGACGAGATTGCTGATTTCGAGCAGGGCGGCCTGGGTCATGGACGGATTCAATCCTGCTTGTAGCGGTCGTAGACGGTGACGCTGGGCGGGAAGCTGCCGCCGTCCTTCATCGCCTGGCGCGTCGCCGCGCGGGCCTCTTCGTCGATCCAGAACTGGTGGTAGCGCCAGACGTAGCCGGCGTCGCGCTCGTTGAAGTGCTCCGGAAAGCGCACCCAGCGCCAGTGCCCGGAGCGCTCGTTGTCCTGCTTGAAGCCGGGCACCCAGGAGGCGATCTCGTCGAGCCGCTCTTCGAGCCGGTGCGAGGTCTCGACCAGGGTCTCGTGTGTCGTGCCGGCGCGGTACTGCTCGATCAGGCGATCGACCTCCAGGTCCGCCACGTTGCTCAGGTTGTTGGTCTGCGTCTTGACCTGGCGGTCCGGATTCACCGAGCCGTCGTCGAGGAAGGCCTGGTCGTAGGCGTTGGCCGAATGGTAGGTCTCCCAGTAGCGCGGATACTTCTCCGGCGAGTAGTTGAACGCCACCAGGTGGATGTCGTGCTTCTTCTCCCGCGCCTTCTTGAACCCTGCTGTATTGTCGAGGACTTCGAGACGGAACTCGAGCCCGGCCTTCAGCGCCTCCTCCTTCAGGATGGTCAGCACGTCTGCCAGGGTCTGGTACCCGGTCGACAGGTTGAACGACAGGCGCTGCCCCTGCGCGTTGACCAGCACGCCATCGGGTCCGCGCTGCGTGAAGCCGGCCCGGGCAAAGTATTCCTGGGCCTTGTCGACGTCGAACTCGCGCGGCTGCAGGGTCGGGTGGGTCACGCCCGCGTAACCGTCGGCCGTGGTGCGCAGGCGGCCGTAGTCGCCGCGGAAGAACTTGTCGATGACCAGCTGCCAGTTCGAGGCGTGGTGAATGCCCTCGCGGATGTTCGGGTCGTCGAGCAGCGGCTTGGCGAGATTGATCCACAGGCCGTAGGGCGCCCGCGGCACGACGTTGTAAAAGGTCGCCTTGTGGATGTAGCCGTTCTGCACCAGGGGGTCGGTATCGGGCAGTTGCTCGTACCAGAGATCCGAGGTGTTCAGGCGCAGCAGGTCGATGTCGCCGCGCTTGAAGGCCTCGGTCTGCTTGGCGCGGTCGCGGATCACGGTCATGCGGATGCGGTCGGCATTGAAGCGGTTGCGCTGGAACTTCTTGTCCTTCGCCCACCAGTCATCGAGACGGGTGAGCGTGATCGAGCGGCCCTTGCGGATGTCCTCGTCGTGGATGACGTAGGGGCCCGTGGTCGGTACGAAGCGCCACTGGTAGCGCTCCACGTAGTCGGGGCCCAGTTCCTTGAAGAAATGCTCGGGCATCGGACTCAACCAAAGCGCCTGGTAGGCGAAATCCGGCCGCTTGACCGGGCGCGTGATCGAGATCGTGTAGTCGTCGTAGCGGGTGATGTTGGTGTACTGGGTCGAATACCAGTTGTTGTACCAGGGTGCGACGATGTACTCCGAGTGCATGAAGAAGAACATGAACAGGTAGTCGTCGGCGGTCACCGGCTCGCCGTCGGACCAGCGCGCGTTGCGATCGAGCTTCACGTACACCGTGCTGTTGTCGGCGTCGATCGCGAAGGCCTCGGCCAGCTCCGGGTAGAAGCCTTCGCCGGACGGGTGCGGGCGCGCCAGCCAGGGCCTCACGTAGTCCAGGACCCACGGACGGAAGGAGCCGTTCGAGTCCGGGCCGACCAGGCGCAGTGTGCGCGGGAAATCCTGCACGAAGTAGTAGAAGGTGCCGCCCTTCTTCGCCTCGGGCGAACCGAGGTCCGGCAGCTCGCTGCCGTCCTGCCATTCGAGGTCCGCCGGCAGGTCCTCGATGCTCCTGAACCGGAAGAAGTCGGGATTGTCGCGGTAATAGGCCAGCTTCTCCGCGGTGATGTCCGGAGCGGCCTCGCCGCCGCCGGCGTGGGAACCGGTTGCGACGTCGTCACCGCCCCCGCAGGCGGCGAGCGTCAGCCCGAGGACAGTGGTCAGCAACAGTCTGTAAGCGGCTCGGCGCATGAACGTCTCCCTTCGATAGCGTGAGCGTCGTTGATCCGGTTCGAGGCTCAGTTCTCGCGGTAGCGATCGTATACCGTGACGCTGGCCGGGAAGGTCTCGCCGTCCTTCATCGCCCGGCGTGTCGCTTCGCGCGCGTTCTCGTCGATCCAGAACTGGTGATAACGCCACACGTAGGTCGCATCACGCTCGTTGAAATGCTCGGGGAAGCGTACCCAGCGCCAGTGGCCGGAGCGTTCGAAGTCCTGTTTGAATCCCGGCACCCAGGGCGCGATCTCGAACAGTTTTTCCTCGAGCAGGTGCGCGGTCTCGATCAGTTCCTCGTGGGATTTCCCGGCGCGATAGCGGTCGATCAGCGCGTCGACTTCGGGATCGGCCACGCCGCTGAGGTTGTTGGTCTGGGTCTTGACCTGGCGGTCCGGGTTCACCGAGCCGTCCTCGAGGAAGGCGCGGTCGTAGGCGTTGTCCGAGTGCCAGGTCTCCCAGTAGCGCGGGTACGGCTCAATCCCGTAGTTGAAGGCGACCAGGTGGATGTCGTGCTTCTTTTCCTGGGCCTTCTTGAATCCGGCCGTGCTGTCGAGCACCTCGAGGCGCAGTTCCAGCCCGGCCTTCAGCGCCTCTTCCTTCAGGATCGTCAGCACGTCGCGCAGGGTCTGGTAACCGGTCGACAGGTTGAACGACAGGCGCTGCCCCTGTTCGTTGACCAGCACGCCATCGGGGCCCCGCTGCGTGAAGCCCGCCGCGGCGAAGTACGCCTGCGCCTTGTCGATATCGTACTCGCGCGGCTGCAGGGTCGGGTGGGTGGCCGGGCCGTAGCCGTCCGCGGTGGTGCGCAGGCGGCTGTAGTCTCCGCGGAAGAACTTGTCGATGACCAGCTGCCAGTTGGACGCGTGGTGGATGCCCTTGCGGATATTCGCGTCGTCGAGCAGCGGCTTGCCCAGGTTGATCCACAGGCCGTAGGGCGCGCGCGGCAGCACGTTGTAGTGCGTCGCCTTGTGGATGTAGCCGTTCTGCACCAGCGGGTCGCTGTCGGGAAGCTGCTCGTACCAGAAGTCGGAGGAATTCAAGCGCAGCAGATCGATGTCGCCACGCTTGAACGCTTCCATCGACTTGGCCTGGTCCCGGATCACCGTCATGCGGATCTTGTCGGCGTTATAGCGGTTGCGCAGGAATTTCTTGTCTCTGCCCCACCAGTCCTCGAGGCGCGTCAGCGTGATCGAACGGCCCTTGCGGATGTCGTCGTCGTGGATCACGTACGGGCCGGGCGTCGGCACGAAACGCCACTGGTAGCGCTCCACGTAGTCGGGCCCGAGTTCGGTGAAGAAGTGTTCCGGGTACGGGATCAGGGTCAGCACGTAGAGCGCGAAGTCCGGGCGCTTGACCGGCCGCGTGATCGACATGGTGTGGTCGTCGTACTTGGTGATGTTCGTGTACTGGGTCCCGTACCAGTTGTTGTACCAGGGGGCGACGATGTACTCCGAACGCATGAAGAAGAACAGGAACATGTAGTCGTCGACGGTGATCGGCTCGCCGTCGGACCAGCGGGCGTTGGGATCGAGCTTGACGTACACGGTGCTGGTGTCGGCATCGATCGCCCAGGCCTCGGCAAGTTCCGGGTAAAAGCCCTCCCCGGACGGGTGCGGCTGCGCCATCGCCGGGCGCACGTAGTCGTTGATCCAGGGTCGGAACGAACCGTTCGCATCCGGGCCGACCAGGCGCAGGGTGCGCGGGAAATCCTGCATGAAGTAGTAGAACGTTCCGCCCTTCTTCGCATCCGGCGAGCCGAGGTCCGGCAGGTCCATGCCGTCTTCCCACTGGAGGTCTGCCGGGAGGTCCTCGAGGGTCCGGAAGCGGAAGAAGTCCGGGTTGTCGCGGTAGTACGCGAGTTTTTCCTCGGTGATGTCCGGCGCGGCTTCGCCTCCGTCGCCCGCGGCGCCGGTCGTGGTGTCCTCGCCGCCTCCGCCGCAGGCGGTCAGCAGCAGGGCGAGTACAGCAGCGGGGAACAGGTTCGGCCGTAGCAGCGTCATGGTCTTCACCTATCGGTACATCGTGAATTTTTTCGGATCGAAGGATTCGCGGATCGCCTCGCCGACGAAGGTGACCAGGGTCAGCAGCACCACCAGGGTGCCGAAGGAGGAGGTCACGATCCACGGCGCGGTGCGCAGGTTCGCGGTGCCCTGCTTGAGCAGTTCGCCGAGGCTCGGCGTCGGTGGCGGCAGACCGAAGCCGAGGAAGTCGAGCGCGGTGATCGCCGAAATCGCCGCGATCACCGTGAACGGCATGAAGGTCACCAGGGTCGAGATCACGTTGGGCAGCACGTGGCGGAAGATGATCCGTGTATTCGAGGCCCCGATGATGCGCGCCGCGGCGACGTAGTCGCGCGCTTTTTCCTTGTAGGTCTCGGTGCGCATGTAGTAGGTCATCGAGGTCCAGGAGAACAGCACCATGACGCCGAGCAGCACCCATATTCGCGCGCCCACGCTCATCGTGTCCGGTATCACCGAGAACACGATGATCACCATGTACAGGAACGGGATGTTGGACCAGATCTCGATCAGGCGCTGGAAGGTCAGGTCGAACACGCCGCCGAAGAAGCCCATCGCACAGCCGATGGCGATGCCGATCAGGTACACGGCGGCGACGAAGCCGAACGAGAACAGCAGCGCGATGCGCACGCCGTAGAACAGGCGGGCCAGCACGTCGCGACTGGTCGAATCCGTGCCCAGGTAGTGCTGGGTCGCGAAGTCGGGCGGCGTGGGCCGGAAGACGCCGTCCCGGGCGTCGTTCTCGTAGGGGCTGTACGGCACCAGCGGCATCAACACCCAGTTGTCGCTGCCCTGCTCTTCCCAGAGCGCTTTCAGCTCCCGGTAATTGGTCTCGTACTGGTAGTCGAGCCCGAAATCGGTTCCCGGGTGGAACTCGCCGTAGGTCGGGAAGTACAGCTCGCCCTGGTAGCTGACGACCAGCGCGCGGTTGTTGACCAGCAGCTCGCCGAAGGCGGTCAGCACCAGCAGTACGACGATGGCGATGAACGAGTAGTACCCGCGCTTGATCGAGCGGAAACGGCGCAGCTTCTTGACGGTCTGGGGATTCAGGCGAAAGGTCGGCACAGCGGGCTCAGTGGAAGCGGATGCGCGGGTCGACCAGCGCAACGAGGAAGTCGGAAATGATGTTGCCGATCAGCAGCAGGAAGCTGCCGAGCAGCACCACGCCCATGACCACCGGGTAGTCGCGGTCGATGATCGAGGTCAGGCCGAGCAGGCCGAAGCCGTCGATGTCGAAGATCGTCTCGATCAGGAACGAACCCGAGACCAGCAGGGTGATGTTCTGGCCGAAGGTCGTCGCGATCGGGATCAGTGAATTGCGCATCGCGTGGCGGGTCACGCTGCGCCGGAAACTGACCCCCTTGGCGACTGCCGTGCGCATGTAGTCGGCGGCCAGGTTGTCCATCAGGTGGTTCTTGAGCAGCAGGGTCACCAGCGCGAAGCTGCCGACCAGGTAACAGATCAGCGGCAGCACCGAGTGCTTGACGAGGTCGAGCACCCGGGCACCGAAGGACAGGTCCTCGAAGTTGTAGCTGACGAAACCGCCCATCGGGAACCACTCGAGACGCACCGAGAAATACAGCAGCAGCAGCGAGCCGAGCGCGTAGCCGGGAATCGCGTAGCCGACGAAGATCAGCACCGAGGTCAGGTTGTCGACCACGGTACGGTGGCGGATCGCCTTGAGCACTCCCAGCGGAATACACACGGCATACGTGATCACCAGGGTGACGATGCCGTAGTACAGCGAAATCGGAAAGCGCTCGCTGATGACATCCCAGACGGGCTCGTTGTAGCGGTAGCTGGTGCCGAGGTCACCCTGCGCGAGCTTGCCCAGCCAGTCGAAGTAGCTTTGCAGGATCGGCTTGTCGAAGCCGTAGTATTCGCGCAGCACCTGCAGCTGTTCGTCGGACATGGCCATGTCCTGGCCGGCGGAGCTCATCGCCGCGCCGCCGCCGTCGCCCATCATCTGCATTTCCATGATGGCGCGCTCGAGCGGCCCGCCCGGCACCAGCCGGGTGATGACGAAGACGATGATCGTGACGCCGAGCAGCGTCGGCGGAATCAGCAGGAGACGCCGCAGGAAGTAGTCGCGCATCTGTCAGGGTTTATCCGATACCGCGAGGGGCGACCCAAAAAAGGGCTTAGGGTACCACAACAGCCGCCGATTCAACGCTGCGAATCGATCAGCAGGCGGAACAGCTCGTCGGCGGCGGCCCGGGCGCTGATGCGACCGGTCAGCACCTCGTCCTCGAGCGCCTTGCGGCGACGGTTGACCGCGCCGTGCTCCCGGAGGCTGCGGCGCACGCGCTCGGCGAGGAGCTGCTCCATCCAGTGGACGTTCTGCCGGGCGCGCCGCGCCGCGAGGCGCTCGGGCGACTCCTGGCGGTAGCGTTCGATCAGCTGCCACAGTTCGGCCAGGCCCGCGCCCTCGATGGCCGAGCAGGTCATGACCGGTACGGTCCAGTCGCCGCCACCGCCGGCAATCGCCAGCGCATCGTGGTAGTGCTGGCGGGCCCGCTCCGCCGCCGCGCGATTCTCGCCGTCTGCCTTGTTGATGACCAGCGCGTCGGCGAGCTCGAGGATGCCGCGCTTGATGCCCTGCAGCTCGTCACCGGCATGCGGTTGCAGCAGCACGAGGAAGAAGTCGACCATCGCGGCCACGTCGTACTCCGACTGGCCCACGCCGACCGTTTCGACGACGACCACGTCGTAGCCGGCGGCCTCGCAGAGCAGCAGGGTCTCGCGCGTGCGCTGGGCGACGCCGCCGGACGAGCCGGCACTCGGCGAGGGCCGGATGAAGGCGCTCTCCGCGCGGGCGAGCTGCTCCATGCGCGTCTTGTCGCCGAGAATGCTGCCGCCGCCGATCGGCGAGCTCGGGTCCACCGCGAGCACCGCGATGCGGTGCCCGGCCTCGACCAGGCGCAGCCCGAAAGACTCGATGAATGTCGACTTGCCGACACCCGGGGTCCCGGAGATGCCAATGCGAATGCTGTTGCCGGTATCCGCCTGAACCGCATCGAGCAGTTCCGCAGCGGCGGCCGCATGCGCCGGCTGCTGGCTCTCGATCAGGGTAATGGCCCGCGCCAGGGTGCGCCGGTCACCGGACCGCAGGCGCTCGACGTCGATCCGCGGCGCGGACCCGGGGCCCGGGTCAGCTGCCGTCACGGCCTTCCAGCACGTCGATGAGTTCACGGGCCGCCACCGGAATCCGGGTGCCGGGCCCGAACACGGCGGTGACGCCCGCCGCACGCAGGAACGCATAGTCCTGCTTCGGGATCACGCCACCGACCACGACCAGGATGTCGTCGCCACCCTGCTCCTCGAGGGCCTTGATCAGCTGCGGCACCAGGGTCTTGTGACCGGCCGCCAGCGACGAGGCGCCGACGATGTGCACGTCGTTCTCGATCGCCTGCCGTGCGACTTCTTCCGGCGTCGAGAACATCGGGCTCAGGTCGATATCGAAGCCGACGTCGGCGAACGCGGTCGCCACGACCTTGGCGCCGCGGTCGTGCCCGTCCTGGCCCATCTTGCAGACCAGCATCCGCGGCCGTCGGCCGTGCTTCTCCAGGAACGCCGCCACGTCGCGCTGGATCGCCTGCCAGTCCGCGTCGTCTTCCCAGGCGCGGCCGTACACGCCGGACACGGTCTTCGCTTCGGCCTGGTAGCGGCCCCATTCCTTTTCCAGAGCCATCGAGATCTCTCCCACCGTCGCCCGCTGACGCGTCGCCTCGATGCTCAATGCCAGCAGGTTGCCGGAACCGTCGCGCGCGGCCGCCGTCAGGGCCTCGAGAGCCGCCCGCACAGCGGCTTCGTCGCGTTCGCGGCGGATCCGCGCCAGGCGTTCGAGCTGCGACCTGCGCACAGCCTCGTTGTCGATTTCGAGGACGTCGATCTCCTCGTCTGCATCGACCGGGTACTTGTTGACGCCGACGATCACGTCCTCGCCGCGGTCGATGCGAGCCTGGCGGCGCGCCGCCGCCTCCTCGATGCGCAGCTTCGGCAGGCCGCTCTCGATGGCCTTCGCCATGCCGCCCTGCGCTTCCACCTCCGCCATCAGTTCGCGGGCGCGCTGTGCCAGGTCCGCCGTCAGCCGTTCCATCAGGAAGGAGCCGCCCCAGGGATCGATGACCCGGGTGATTCCGGTTTCTTCCTGGAGCACCAGTTGCGTGTTGCGGGCGATGCGCGCGGCGAAATCCGACGGCAGCGCGATCGCCTCGTCGAGCGCGTTGGTGTGCAGCGACTGGGTGCCGCCGAATACCGCCGCCATCGCCTCGACGGTGGTACGCACGACGTTGTTGTACGCGTCCTGTTCGGTCAGCGACCAGCCCGAGGTCTGGCAGTGCGTGCGCAGCATGCGCGACTTCGGATTTTCGGCGCCGAACTCGTCGACGATCTCCGCCCACAGCAGGCGCGCGGCGCGCAGCTTGGCGACCTCCATGTAGAAGTTCATGCCGATACCGAAGAAGAACGACAGGCGCGGCGCGAAGTCGTCGATACCCAGGCCGGCCTCCAGCGCCGTGCGGATGTACTCCCTGCCATCGGCGAGGGTGTACGCCAGCTCCAGGGCGGCGTCGGCACCGGCTTCCTGCATGTGGTAGCCGGAGATCGAAATGGTGTTGAAGCGCGGCATCTGCGCCGAACAGTGCGCGATGATGTCGCCGATGATCCGCATCGACGGCGCCGGCGGGTAGATGTAGGTGTTGCGGACCATGAACTCCTTGAGAATGTCGTTCTGAATGGTCCCGGACAGCTGCTGCTGGCTCACCCCCTGCTCTTCCGCGGCGACCACGTAACCGGCGAGCACCGGCAGCACGGCGCCGTTCATCGTCATCGACACCGACACCTGGTCGAGCGGAATGCCGTCGAACAGGATCTTCATGTCCTCGACGCTGTCCACGGCGACACCGGCCATGCCCACGTCGCCGCTGACCCGGGGATGGTCGGAGTCGTAGCCGCGGTGCGTCGCGAGGTCGAACGCGACCGAAATACCCTGGCCGCCCGCCGCCAGCGAGCGCCGGTAAAAGGCGTTCGACGCCTCGGCGTTGGAAAAGCCCGCGTACTGGCGAATGGTCCACGGCCGGCCGGCGTACATCGTGGCCTGCGGTCCGCGCACGTACGGCGCAAAGCCCGGCATGCTGTCGACGTGTTCGAGACCGACCAGGTCGGCGCGCGTGTACAGGGGCTTGACGTCGATGCCCTCCGGCGTGTGCCAGACCAGCTCGTCCGGGTCGCGGCCGCGCAGCTGCTTCGTCGCCAGTTCCCGCCAGGCCGCCAGTTCCCTGTCCAGTGCCGAATCAGTCATGGGCGTCTCCGTCGGCGGGCTGGTTCAGTTCGATCAGCACGCCGTCGCAGGACTTCGGGTGGATGAAGATCACGCGCATGCCGTGCGCACCCGGCTGGGGCGCATCGCTGAGAAACTGGTAGCCCTTGGCCCGCAGCCGCGCGACGTCGGCATCGAGGTCGTCGCTGCGGAAGCACAGATGGTGAATGCCGCCGCCGCGCTTTTCGAGGTAGCTCACCAGCGGCCCCTCGCCACGCAGCGGGTGTACCAGCTCGATACTGGTCGGCGGCAGCGGAAAGAAGGCCGTGCTGGTGCGCGCCGCCTCGACGTCCTCTCGGCCCGAGAACTCGAGCCCGAAGTCCTCGGCGAAGCGGCGGATGGCCCGCTCGAGGTCGGGTACGGCAATCGCGATGTGGTCCAGCCCGGTAATCATGCTCATCCTCCTCCGATCGCAGCCAGCAGTCGACGCGTGTGCGCCATGCGCCGGGCCTGGATCTGTTCGTCCGTTTCCACCTCGATCCGTTCGTCGGGCGTGACCTTGAAGATCGGCTGCCCCTTGCGGATGATCACGCCCTCGCCGTCGACGAGGCAGGCGTCTATGGTACCGCTGAACGGCGCGTAGACCTTGTTGAACATCTTCATGACCTCGACGATGTACAGCGGATCGCCCTCTTCGAAGTGCCGACCTGCTTCGACAAAGGTCGGCTGGTCCGGCGCCTCGCGCGGGTAATACATGCCGCCGCTCGCGGCGAGAATCTCGTCGGACTTGGCGGCTGGTGGCGGCGCCAGCTCCCGCGCCATGGCCTGCTGGCGCTCCGGGTCGAGCAGGGAATCGGGAATGTGCACGCTGAGGTCCGAATTGACGCGCAGGTCGTGGAAACCGGTGTCCTCGGCGATCCAGAACGGCGTCGCCAGGATCTCGCAGCCGAGCTGGAAGCCGTCGTGCGCGGCACGCACCGCGTCCCAGTCGGCGCCGGCGAACCCCTCTGGCGGATCCGCCTCGCGCAGGCGCCGGTCGAGAGCCGGGTAGTCGTCGACACCGAGGCGTGCCTCGATCGCGTCGTAGAACGCCAGCGCCTCGTCGAGCACGGACTCGTCATGGTCCCAGATGCAGTAGGCGGCGGGTACACCGTCACGCCGGTCCATGTTCAGGAAGCGGTACAGCGCCGCCAGCACCCGCAGGGGATTGTGCAGCCAGACCGTCCGGTCGCCCTCGATACGGCAGGACGCGCCCTGCACGCTCACCCAGCCGGCCAGCAGATGCGGCTCCGCGAACAGCTTCTCGAGCGGGCGCAGCAGCAGGGTCTCCTTGCGGTCGACCGCCGCTTCGGCCGCGCGCTGCACGGCTGCTTCCAGGCCGCTGCAGGATTCGCGCCGCAGCGCGGCGAAGGCATGCACCAGGTCCAGCTGGCGGGCCGAAGCGCGCAGGGCCCCGACGGCGCTCAGGTAGGGCACGATGAACCGCGTCGTCGGCCGCGCGTTGACGCCCTTGCCCAGGAACCAGTTCACCAGGCCGTAGTGGAACTGCAGGTTGGTGGCCAGGTCTTTGCCCGACAGCTCGGTCACGCGAATGATCTCGGCGAGGCGTCGGTAGGCATCCTCACGCGACTCACCGGTGGTCAGCAGCAGCGCGATGTTGCTGTCGTAGGCGCCGGCCAGCGTGTAGGCCATGAATACGCCGGTGTCCGGGTTGTGCAGGCTGATGCCCTGGTCGTCGCGGATCTCGCCCGGCACCGGGTGCGACCAGTTGCGGATCACGCCGCCGGCGTGCGGCTGCAACGCGTGATTGGTCGCGTTGAGGCGCGCCTCGACGGCGCTCATCTCCCGCCGTACGCGGCCGGGTCGAGGCAGGCGCTCCTTGTGTGCCGCGAGGAGCACCATGGCCTCGACCAGGGAGTTGACGACGAAGCGGTCCGCCGGATCGTCCGGGTTGACGAACTCGAGGCCGTAGCACAGCTCGGTAACGCGGTGCTCGACCTGGATGCGCGTGTTCATCTCCATGAAGAAGTGGTGATCGCGCTCGACGATGCACTCGAAGGTCGACACCGAATCGAGTCCGACGGCGGCGCCGAAGCGGGCCGCCTCGGCTTCCATCCGCTCGAGGATCCGCCGGTCGTTCTCCAGTGCGGCGGCCTCGTCGGCATCGCCGCGCGCCTCGGCGGCAGCGATTGCCGCCGCGAGTTCCTCCGCCGTGGTGGAGACCTCCAGCAGTTTCTGCTCGTGCATCTGCAGCGAACAGTCGCGACCGCCGAGGCTGATCGCCCAGTCGCCGTTGCCGATGACCTGGATCTCCTGGTGCCGGGTGCTCTCGATGTTCAGCTCGATGAGGATGTTCCTGTTGTCACCGACGCCGGTCGCCTTGACCTCGGCGAGAATCTCACGGGCCAGCTCCGGCGCCCTGGCCGCGGCGGCCTCCGCGTCGCCGCCGAAGGCCTGCGGCGCCGCCAGGATGCGCTGGCCCTTGCCGCCACCGCCGCCGATCGCCTTCAGGCGGACGCGGTTTTCCGGGTAGCGGCGATACATCTCCAGGACCTGCAGGCGAATTTCCTCGCCGAGATGCTCGATCGAGTACAGATCGATACCCCTGGCGCAGGAGGCCTGCAGCACCGCGTCGGCGAGCGCCTCGAGGTCCTCGTCGCCCGGGTCCGGGTCAAGCTCGAGACCCTGTTCGGCGACGAGCGACCGCAGGGCCGACGCGTCCGGGTGCAGGCGCAGCAGGGCCAGCGCGCTGACGTTGTCGATGCCCGGCGTCACGCTGACACCGACCGACAGGGCGGTCCGTTTCGCTTCGTCCTTGAAGCCGGCGCCGCGGACGGTGCGGCTGCACGGACCGATGAAGCGCAGGCCGGCGCGCTCGATGGCGAGCACCAGTTCCTCGTCCTCGGCCATGAAGCCGTAGCCGGCGAAGATCGAGTCGTAGCCGTTGTCGAGCGCGATGGCGATGATCTGCGCGATGCGCTGCGTGCGTTCCTCGCGGCTGGCCCCGGTGTAGTCCGGCACCCGGTGCACATGTCGCGGATCGGTGTGAATGCGCAGCTCCGGCGCCAGGGCGTTGGCGTAGGTGATCGAGTCCTTTTCCGACAGCAGGATGCCGTAGGCGTATATCCCCATCTCGCGGAACACGTCCATCGCTTCCTTGCGGATCGGACCCCGGCAGATGATCAGCGGCCGCAGGTGCTCGCAGCCGAAGCTGCGCACCCAGGCGCTCTGCGCGCGTGACAGGCGCCGATCCTGGTGCACCAGCGGGTTGGCACCGTAGTCGGCCAGTTCCATCGCGTTCATGACGGCCTCGCCGCCCCCGCCCGGCGCGCTCAATGGAATTCCCTCTGTACGCCGGCGAAGGGCTCGGGCCGGTAATGCTCCAGGTGGAACAGCAGGTTCTCCACCAGCACCCTGCGCAGGTCACGCGGCATCACGAGCTGGGAAATCGACCCCAGGCTCAGCGCTTCATTCGGATTCATCAACTCCTGCTCGTAGCGCTTCGACAGCACGGCTTCCTGCTCCCTTGCCCAGGCCGCAGCCTCCTGCTCCGCCCGCGCGCGCGCCTCGGTCTCGGCCAGGCCCTGCTGCCGGTGTTCGGCCTGCAGCGCTTCCCGGCGCGCCGCCAGGGCGCTGCGGATTTCCCGCAGCTCCTTCTTGTACACGAACTCGACCCCGGCCGGCCCCATCACCGCAGCGCGCGTCGTCGGCAGCGCGATGACGAAGTCGGCGCCGGTCGGGTAGTTGTTATAGGACGCGTAGGCGCCGCCGAAGGCATTGCGAATGATGACCAGGAAGCGCGGCGTGCGCAGGTCGACGATGGCGTCGAGCATCGCCCGGCCCGCCTGCACGATGCCGCCGGTTTCCTGCTCGCGACCGGGCAGGAAGCCGGTGGTGTCCTCCATGAACACCACCGGGATGTTGTAGAGGTTGCAGAAGCGGATGAAGCGCGCGTTCTTGTACGCGGCGGCGATGTCGATCTGCCCCGATGCGACCGCGCTGTTGTTGGCGACGAAGCCGACCACGTGCCCACCCATCCTGCCGAAGGCGGTGATCGTGTTGCGGGCGCGATCCGGCTGCACTTCCATGAAGTCACCGTGGTCGCAGAGCTGCTGGATGATGATGCTGACGTCGATCGGCGTGTTGAAGCCGGTGGGCGAATTGAAGGCCTTGCGCAGCAGGATGTCGACATCCCAGGTCTCCCGGTCGGCCGGGTCGCTGCTCGCCTGGTAGCGCACGAGTTCGCCGTTGTTATCGGGAATGTAATTGAGTATCTCGCGCACCTTGCGCAGTGCCGCCACCTCGTCCTCGACGACGAAGTCGGTCACGCCGGACTGGGAATGCACCCCGGGTCCGCCCAGCTCGTCCGGAGTCACGTCCTCGCCGAGCACCGACTTGACGACACCGGGCCCGGTCAGGCCGAAGAACGTCTCCTTCGGCTGGATCACGAAGCTGCCCTGGCGCGGCAGGTAGGAGCCGCCGCCGGCATTGAAACCGAACATGCACATGATGCTGGGCACGACGCCACTGATCCGGCGCAGCGCGGTGAAGGCTTCGGCGTAGCCGTCCAGGCCACCGACACCGGCCGGCACGTAGGCGCCGGCGCTGTCGTTGAGCCCGACCAGCGGGATGCGCCGCTTGCCCGCCAGTTCCATCAGGCGCGCCAGCTTGCGACCGTTGGTCGCGTCCATGGAACCGGCCCGTACGGTGAAGTCGTGACCGTAGAGCGCCACTTCGCGACCCTTGACGCGGATGACGGCCGTGACCAGGGACGCGCCGTCGAGGTTCTCGCCCCAGTTCTGGAACAGGACTGTCGGCGGCTCGTCCGACAGCACGTCGATGCGCTCCCAGATCGTCATCCGACCCTTGGCGTGCTGGCGCCGGATGTTGGCTTCCCCTGCGGCCTCGCGGGGACGGCGCATCAGTTCGTGGCCGGCCTTCAGCGTCGCCTCGTACAGGCCGGTCTCCTCCCCGACCTGACCCGGCACCCGGAAGCTCAGTTCTTCGGTCTCGGCGAAGGGATTGCGCATCACGGGTGCGCTTCGTTTGCTGTTGGTCACTTTCCCCCCTGGCAGCGGCTGCATTATGCTCCGCGCAACGGCGGAAACCGCTCATTATCGGGATCGTGCCGATCGCCGCAACGTCGACACGGAGTATATTCAACGAGCGTTGAAGTCTAGTCGTGGCGCGGCCCCCGAACAAGCGGTCCATGCCCGGGACTTCAGCGTAGCCGCTGCACGCGCCGCCGGCTTGCAAAGGGACCTGACGAAATCGATGCGCCTCGCCGTCCTCCCTTACCAGCAGGACCCCACGTCACGCTTCCGGACCCTGCGTGACCTGCCCTACCCGGCCATGCTCGACAGTGCCGGCGGCAACGGCCGTTTCGACATCCTGTGCGCCGACCCGATCGGCCGGGCGATGGCCGTCGGCCCACAGGCCTGGATCGAGCGCGCCGACGGCAGCCGGGAAGCACAGCCCTCACCCTGGGAGGCCTTGCGGCGCCTGCTCGCCGGGCACCGCGGCTCTGCCATCGAGGGACCCTGGCCCTTCGCGGGCGGCCTGCTGGGCGTGCTTGGCTACGAACTGGGTGACGCGCGGGCCCGTCCGGCCGAACCGCATGGCTTGCCGGACATGGTCGTTGGCCTGTACGGCTGGGCGCTGCTCTACGACCACCGGGCACGGCGCTGCGCGCTGCTCGAAGCGATCGACCGCGGCGATGCGTACTGGCGAACCCTGCTCGATCGCCTCGACGCGCCGCCCGCCGCTCAGGATCGAGGCTTCCGCCTGACTCGGCCGTTCAGCAGCAACCTGGACCGCTCGGCGTACGGGCAGGCATTCCGGCGGGTCATCGACTACATCCACGCCGGCGACTGCTACCAGGTCAATCTCGCCCAGCGCCTCGAGGGCGGATTCGACGGCGACCCCCTCGCCGCGTATGTCCACCTGCGCCGAGCCCAGCGCTCGCACTATTCGGCCTATCTCGAAGGCCCGGACTGGGCGGTACTGAGCCTGTCTCCGGAAGCGTTCCTGCACACCGAGGGACGCCGCGTCAGCAGTTCGCCGATCAAAGGCACCCGTCCGCGCGGCAGCGATGCCGAGACGGACGCCGCGCAGCGCGAGGCGCTGGCCGCCTCCGCCAAGGACCGCGCGGAGAATCTGATGATCGTCGACCTGGTGCGCAACGACCTCGGCCGTGTCTGCGAGCACGGCAGCGTGCGCGTGGATCGGCTCTGGGATGTCGAGACCTACCCCAACGTGCACCACCTCGTCAGCACCGTCTCGGGCAGCCTGGCGGCCGACCGCGATGTCTTCGACCTGCTCGCAGCGGCCTTTCCGGGCGGCTCGATCACCGGTGCCCCGAAACGGCGGGCCATGGAGATCATCCGCGAACTCGAACCGCACCGTCGCCAGGTCTACTGCGGCTCGATCGGCTACGTCGGTCTGAACGGCCGCGCCGACTGGAATATTGCCATCCGCACCCTGCTCTGCGAGGGCGAGCGCATCCACTGCTGGGCCGGTGGCGGACTGGTGGCCGACTCGGAGGAAGACGCCGAGTACCGGGAGTGTCAGGACAAGATCGGCAGAATACTGGACACCCTCAGCGCTCTCGACTGAGCGCCGCTGCGACAGGCTGCGCGCCGGGCGGGACCAAACGCCGGGATTCGCGGGTCTTCCGTGTTTTACTATTGGGTTTTTGCACGCCCGTGCCAACCGGATCGAGGACCGCCAGCCCATGAACGTACTGCAGCGCACCGTCCTGCCCGCAACCGCTGCCGCCCTGCTGCTGACCGCCGTGCAGGTCACCGGGGTCGCCGCCGATGAGACGCTCTACTACGAGTCACGGGACGAGGTCCCTGAGCAGTACCGCTGGGACCTGAGCCTGAAGTTCGCCGATCACGACGCCTGGGAGAAGGCCTTCGCAACGCTCGAAACCCGTCTGGGTGAGCTGGCGGCCTTCGAAGGCCGCGTGACCGAGAACGCCCGGACTCTGGCCGCCGCCCTGGACCTGCAGTTCGAACTCTGGCAACTGCTCGGCCCGATCTACGTGTATCCCAACCAGGCGCTCGACGTCGACGCCAACGACGCCGTCGCCAAGGCGATGTCGGGACGCGCCGCGGCGCTGTACGCCCGCATGAACGAGGCGGTCGCGTTCATCGAGCCGGAAATCGCCCAGGTCGACGCCAGGCAGGCCCGCAAGCTGCTCGACAGCGACGCGCTGCAGGCGTACCGCCACTACCTCGATGACATCTGGCGCATGCGCGCGCATCGCCGATCTCCGGAGGTCGAGCAGGTCGTCGCCGGCTCGAGCCTGCCGGGCAGTGCCCACGTACGCGCCTTCGACAACCTCAACGACGCCGATATCGAGTGGCCGAAGCTGGAAGATCCGGACGGCGCCACGGTCACCGCCTCGCCGGCCCAGTACGGCACCCTGATGCTCAGTGAGGACCGCGACTTCCGCCAGCGCGCCTACCTCGCCTACATGGGCACGGTGGCCGATTACGTCAACACCTACTCGGCGACCCTCGGCGGCAAGATCCAGCGCGACGTGTGGCTGGCGCGCGTGTACAACTACGAGTCCTCACTGGACGCCGCCCTGGCCGGGCCCAACGTGCCGCGCAGCGTCATGGACACGCTGCTGGCCGCGGTGCACGACAACATGGACTCGATCCACAGCTACGCCGAGATGCGCAAGAAGGTAATCGGCGTCGACGAGCTGCGGCCCTGGGACGGGCGCATCCCGCTGGTCGAGGGCGGCGGTCGCGATTACAGCTTCGACGAGGCCTGGGAGCTCGCCATGCAGTTCTGGCGCGAGACCTACGGCGAGGAGTACGCCGCCATCGCGCAGCAGGCCCGCGAGCAGCGCTGGATCGACGTCTACAGCAACAAGGGCAAGCGCGGCGGCGCCTACTCCTGGGGCACCTACCGCGATCCCTACTACCTGTTCCTGAACTGGGGCGGCAAGTTCGATGACGTATCGACCCTGGTGCACGAGATGGGTCACTCGGTACACGGTGTACTCGCCGACCGCGCCAACCCCTACCACGACTCGAACTTCGACCTGTTCGTCGCCGAGGTGGGCTCGGTCGCCAGCGAGACCCTGTTCAACAGCTGGCTGCTCGAACGCACCGAGGACCCGCAGCAGCGCCTGGTGCTGCTCGAGGCCGCCGTCGACGGCATCCGCGGCACCTTCATCACCCAGATCTTCTTCCACGAGTGGGAGGCCGCCGCGCACGCGATGGCCGAGAGCGGCGAGGCCCTGACCGCCGAGAGTATGAGCAAGGTCTATTCCGACCTCAGCGCGCTCTACGGGGGCGAGGCCACCGTGCCGCACGAATACAGCCCCTACGGCTGGTCGCGGATTCCGCACTTCTATCGGAATTTCTACGTGTGGAAGTACGCGACCAGCTACGCCGCCGGCGCCGCACTCGCCGAGCGCTTCCGAAGCGGCGACCGGGACGCCGCCCGGGACTACCTCGCCATGCTGAAGCTCGGCGGCAGCCGCTACCCGCTGGACATCCTGAAGGCCGGCGGCATCGACCTGACGGATCCCGCCGTCATCCATTCGGTGATGGCGCGCTATGGCGAACTGGTGGCGTAGCTCGAGAAGGAACTGCTCGGAACCTGAGCCGTCGGCGGCGCGGTCAGAAGCGCGCCACGGCCTGCTGGATCCGCTCGCCCAGCGCCTCGTAGCTGTCGACGGCGGGGAATTGCGGAAACTCGGCGATGACGTTCGGCGGCGCACGGAACAGGATGCCGGCGTCCGCCTCGGCGAGCATCGTCGTGTCGTTGTAGGAATCTCCGGCGGCAACCACCTTGTAATTCAGGCCGTGCAGGGCCCTGACCGACTGGCGCTTCGGATCCGGCTGGCGGATCAGGTAGTCGGTGACGCGTCCGGTTTCGTCGGTGGCCAGACGGTGGCAGAACAGCGTGGGCATGCCGAGCTTGCTCATCAGCGGGCGGGCGAACTCGTAGTAGGTATCGGACAGGATGATCAGCTGGAAGCGCTCGCGCAGCCAGTCGACGAACTCCGCTGCGCCGTCGAGCGGGTCCATCGTATCGATGACCGCCTGGATGTCTTGCAGCTTCAGGCCGTGCTCGTCGAGCAGGCGCAGGCGCTGGCGCATCAGCACGTCGTAGTCGGGCTCGTCGCGGGTCGTCGCGCGCAGCGCGTCGATGCCGGTCCGTGCGGCGAATTCGATCCAGATCTCGGGAATCAGAACGCCTTCGAGGTCCAGGCAGACGACGTGCATGGGCGGCTCAGTACTCCGGCAGCTCGATATCGGCGAACAGGGCTTCGAGTTCGGCCTTGCTGTGGCTGTGCCAGGCCTTGTCGACGACCTCCTGGGTCAGGTGCGGCGCGAACAACTCGATGAACTCGTACATGAAGCGGCGCAGGAAGGTGCCCTTGCGGAAACCGATCTTGGTGACGCTGGCGCGGAACAGGTGCCGGGCGTCGAGCACCACGAGGTCGTCGTCGACACCGTCGTCGATCGCCATGCGCGCGATGATGCCGATTCCCAGGCCGAGGCGCACGTAGGTCTTGATGACGTCGGCGTCGGTCGCGGTGAACACCACGCGGGGCGTCAGGCCCTTTTCGGTGAACGCCTCGTCGAGCTTGGAGCGGCCGGTGAAGCCGAACACGTAGGTCACGATCGGGTGCTCGGCGATGTCCTCGATGCTCAGTTCGTCGACCTGCGCCAGCGGGTGGTCGGCACGCACGATGACGCAGCGGTTCCAGCGGTAGCAGGGCATCATGACCAGGTCGTTGAACAGCTCCAGTGCCTCGGTGGCGATGGCGAAGTCCGCGTCACCGTCGGCGGCCAGCTCGGATATCTGCATCGGCGTACCCTGGTGCATGTTCAGCTGCACCTCGGGGTAGCGTTCGATGAACTCGCGGATCACCGGCGGCAGGGCGTAGCGGGCCTGCGTGTGGGTGGTGGCGATCGACAGCGAGCCTTTGCGCTCGTTGCGGAACTCCTGGGCCATCTGCTTGATGGTCTCGACCCGGCGCAGGATCTCTCCTGCCGCAACCAGAATCTGCTCGCCGGCGGGCGTGACGCGCGTCAGGTGCTTGCCGCTGCGGGAGAAGATCTCGACGCCGAGTTCGTCCTCGAGCAGGCGGATCTGCTTGCTGATACCGGGCTGGGAGGTGAACAGACTCTGCGCGGTGGCGGAGACGTTGAGGTCGTGGTGGGCGACCTCCCAGATGTACCGGAGTTGCTGGAGCTTCATGTCATCGACCGGAACGCTGACTGCACAAGGGCATAAGAGATTGCATCCCTATGCCGAGCGAGCATAGCGCCATTTTTCCGCAAACACTAGAACGGAGGCGGGCTCAGGAACGATTGGCGACGCCGTGCGGCACGTGGCCGGTCGGTACGTGGGCGCTGGCGGAGTCACAGTGGCTGCGCTGGTCGTCGAAGAACACGTCGGCGCCGTAGGCGCGCAGGAACTGGCCCTTGTCCATACCACCGAGAAACAGCGACTCGTCGATGCGGATCTGCCAGTCACGCAGGGTGCGCACCACGCGCTCGTGCGACGGCGCGCCCCGCGCCGTCACCAGGGCCGTACGAATCGGACAGTCGTCTCGCGGGAACTCGCGCTGCAGCGCGTGCAAGGCCGCCAGGAACGCCTTGAACGGCCCGCCGGACAGCGGCCGCCGTGCCGCCTCCTGTTCACTGCGGGTGAAGGCGTCGAGCCCTTCGCTCTTGTAGACCCGCTCGGCCTCGTCGGAAAACAGCACCGCGTCGCCGTCGAAGGCGAAGCGCAGCCGGTCCGACGCGGCGCGGTCTCGCTGCGAGGGCAGGAAGGTGGCGGCGGCGATTCCCTGGTCGAGCGCCTGGCGCACGTCC
>CAZOUC010000003.1:0-5199 GCA_964582825.1 uncultured Enterobacteriaceae bacterium
GCCGTCGTGGCGGCAGCCGGCGCCACTTCAGACGGCGCGCTGTCGCGGCTCGATTCGCCGGGCAACAGGAGCAGCGTCACGGCGGCCAACAGGAGAATCGCGATCGACCAGGCGATCCAGCGCAGCATGACTCGTCCAGCATCGACAGTTACACGCAGCTTAGCGAGCCTGTCCTTGAATGGCGAGTCGACGGCCCCCGCCGACTCCGGGGCTTGCCGCCACTCCTGCCCCGTGCCCGGACCGGGTATGCTGTCCGCTTTGCCACCGGGCCACGCCAAACCATGAACGACTCGAACGCCCTGCCGGTCCGGCCGCGCGCCGCGTGCATTACGGCGACGATCAGGATCGCCACGGTACTCGGCGTTCTCACGCTCGGCGGCGCAGCGCTGTTGCCGCAGCGCGGCGTCGCCGATGGGGCACTGCCGGCAGTCGATCACGGACGGCTGGTCCGGCTGAACGACGTGACGTCGGCGCAGGTACCCGCGCGGCCGGTCGACGTCTGGCTTCCCGATCACTATGACGGCGAAACGCCCCACGCCGTGCTGTACATGCACGACGGCCAGATGCTGTTCGATGACGCCACCACCTGGAACGGGCAGAGCTGGCGCGTGGCGGACACGGCGCAGCGGCTGCACGACAGCGGCGCCGTGCGCCCGTTCATCGTCGTCGGCGTGCACAACGCGGGGGCGGCCCGGCACAGCGAGTACTTTCCCCAGAAACCGTTCGAGTCCCTGAGCGAGTCGGAACGGGCACGCCTGTACCGCATGGAGCGCAGTCCCGGCGTGCCCCTGTTCGCCAGGCCGGTGTACTCGGACGCCTACCTCCGGTTCCTGGTCGAGGAGCTCAAGCCGCGCATCGACGCCGCGTTTGCCACCGATCCGGGCGCGGATGCGACCTTCGTGGCCGGCTCGAGCATGGGGGGCCTGATTTCCTGGTACGCCGTCACCGAGTACCCGGAGACATTCGGCGGCGCGGCGGCACTGTCGACCCACTGGCCGGGCACCTTCGAGTCCGATGGCAATCCGCTGCCCCGGGCCTTCCTGCGCTACCTCGCGCAGGCGCTGCCGGAACCCGGCCGCCACCGGTTCTACTTCGATCACGGCGACCAGACCCTGGACGCGGCCTACCCGCCGCTGCAGGCGCAGGTTGACCGCCTGTTCGGCGACCTCGGTTTCTCGGCGCCGTGGTGGCGCAGCGCCTTCTTTCCCGGCGCGGCACACACCGAAACCGCCTGGGCTGAACGCCTGTCCATACCCCTGACGTTTCTGCTGCAGCCCCGGGACGGAGCGGCGGCACGATGAATCTGCGCGGTCTGGTCGCTCTGCTGCTGGCCTTATGCGCCGTGCCGGGCCTCGCGGCCGAGCTGCGTCGGGTCGAACCGCCGAACTGGTGGGTCGGCTTCGTCCACCCGACCGTCGAACTGATGCTCCACGGCGAGGGCATCGCCGCGCTGGAACCGTGGCTGGAACACCGCGACGCGCGCATCAGCAGGGTCACCCGCACGGACAACCCCAACTACCTGTTCGTGGAGCTGACCCTGGATCCGCAGGCCAGCCCCGGTCGCCTGCCCCTGCAACTGCGCCGCGGCGCACGGACGGTCGCGCAATGGGACTATCCCCTGCTCGAGCGCCGCCCCGGGTCGGCCACACGCCTGGGCTTCGGTGCCGCCGACGTCATTTACCTGATCACTCCCGACCGCTTCGCCAACGGCGATCCCGGCAACGACACCGTGGCGGGTATGCGCGAGCCGGCAAACCGGTCCGACCCGAATGGCCGGCACGGCGGCGACCTCGCCGGGATGCGCCAGGCCCTGCCCTACCTGGCCGGGCTCGGCATCACGGCGCTGTGGCCGACGCCGCTGATCGAGAACGACCAGCCGGCGTACTCCTACCACGGCTACTCCGCGACCGACTTCTACTGCATCGACCCCCGCTTCGGCAGCAACGAGCAGTTCCGTGAGTTCGTGGCCGCCGCCGGCGCACTGGACATCAAGGTGATCCAGGACATCGTCGTCAATCACATCGGCAGCGGGCACTGGTGGATGGGGGACCTTCCAGCCGCGGACTGGCTCAACTTTCCACGCGCGGCGGACCGCGGGGACTTCGTGGCAACCAATCACAATCGCAGCACGATCCAGGATCCCTACGCCTCGGCAGTGGATCGGCGGCGATTCACCGATGGCTGGTTCGTCGAAACGATGCCGGACCTGAACCAGCGGCAGCCGCAGCTCGCCACCTACCTGATCCAGAACAGCATCTGGTGGATCGAGTACGCCGGCCTGTCGGGGATCCGGGAGGACACCTACTCCTACGTCGACCGCGACTTCCTCAGCGAGTGGGGACGCCGCATCATGCAGGAGTATCCGAACTTCAACATCGTCGGCGAGGAGTGGAGCCCGAACCCGCTGATCGTCGCCTACTGGCAGGCCGGCAAACAGAACCACGACGGGTACGTGTCGCATACCCCGTCGATGCTCGATTTTCCCCTGCGCGATGCGCTGCTGCGGGCCCTGACCGAGCCGGAGGACTGGAACAGCGGCTGGATTCGCCTCTACGAGATGCTCGGCAACGATCACGTGTACGCCGACCCGTTCCAGTTGGTGACCTTCGAAGGCAACCACGACACGCCGCGCCTGTTCGCCGTGCTGGACCAGGACTTCGACCTGTACCGGATGGCGCTGACCTTTCTGCTGACCGTGCGCGGCATTCCGCAGCTGTTCTACGGCACGGAGCTGGCAATGGCCGGCCCGGCCCACCGCGACGACGGCCGGATCCGCGCCGACTTTCCCGGCGGCTGGCCGGACGACGAGGTCAACGCCTTCTCCGGGCGCGGCCTGTCGGAGCGACAGCAGGCGGCCATGGCCCTGACGCGCACCCTGCTGACCTGGCGCAAGACCGCGAGCGCCGTACACTCGGGCCGGCTGATGCACTTCGCACCGGACCGTGGCAGCTACACGCTGGTCCGCGCCGACGACCGGCACACCGTGATGGCGGTGTTCAACAAGTCCCGTGATGCCGTGACCCTGGACCTCGACCGCTTCGCCGAGGTGCTCGAGCCCGGCGGCAGGGCCAGGAGCGTCCTCGACGGAGACGCGTTCACGCTCGGTGCCACGCTCACCGTACCCGGCCGCGGGACCGTGCTGCTCGATATCCCCAAGGCCGAGGACTGAACGAACCGCGTACCGCCGATGTCCGTCGTATTGCACAATCTGACCCGCCGCGCCCTGCACCTGCCGCTGTGCCTGGCGTTCACCTGCTCCGTGCAGGCCGAAGACGCTTGCCAGGAACTGCCCTGGGCCGGCACGACCGGCAGCGGAGGCATCGAGTCGATTCCGGCCGGCGTCGGCGGCGAGCTCGACGAAGGCGGCCGCGTCGGGCGACTGGAGCTGCGCCGGGAGCCGGTGTTCGATCTCACGGACCCGGCCCAGGACAACCCGCTGTTCCGCCTGGCCAATGCCCTGCACGTGAAAACCCGCGAACAGACCCTGCGCGAACTGCTGCCCTTCCTGCTCGAGGGCGAGCCCTTCACGCCCCAGGAACTCGTCGAAGCCGAGCGCATCCTGCGCGATGTCGACTGGCTCTACGACGCCCGCGTCGTGCCGCTGCGGCGTTGTGGCGAGGTCGTGGATCTTCTGGTGGTCACGCGCGACGTCTGGACCATTCTTCCCGCGGTGGACTTCGACCGCAGCGGGGGCGAATCGAGCGGATCGCTCGGTGTCCAGGACGAAAACCTGTTCGGGCGCGGCGAGACCCTCGGCGTGGTGTTCGAGGACGGAGTGGACCGCAGCGGCTTCGGCGTCTTCTACTTCGACCCGTCCGTCGCGGGCTCCCACTGGCGCCTGAGCGCCAGTGCCGCCGACAACGACGACGGGCATCGCCTCGACCTGGACCTGCGCCAGCCGTTCCGGTCCCTGGACGAGCGGCGCAGCAGCGGCTTTCGAGTGACCGACGACGAACGCATCCAGCCGCTGTACGACACCGGCTTCGAAGCCGCCGAGTTCAGCCAGCGCACGCGCAGCGGCCGCGTGCACGCCGCCCGGTCCGCGGGGCGGGTCGACGGCCACGTGCGCCGCTGGACCGCGGGCCTGGCGTGGTGGGACTTCGCCTTTGCGCGCGCCCCCGGAGACCTGCAGCCCGAGCGGCTGCCCGAGGACCGTCGGGCCGTCTATCCCTTTGTCGGTTTCGAGAGCATCGAGGACGATTACGTGCCGATCACGAACCTCGCGCTGATCGGCCGCGCGCAGGACCTGCACCTCGGGCGCCGCGTGGCCGCGACCGTCGGCCTGGCGCCGGACGCCTTCGGCGCCGACGACGGCCGCCTGATCTTCGATGCCAGCTGGCGCGACGCCATTCGTCCCCGGGACGCGCTCATTCTCACCGGCAACGCGGCACTGGAAGGCGCGCTCACCACCTCCGACCGGGAGGCCGAGAATCTCTACCTGAGTGCCGGCGCGGAGCTGCAACTGCTGCAAACCGACGCCTGGCGCTTCTACGCCGCGCTGGACGGCACCTGGACCCGGGGCCTCACCGACGACGTCCAGCTGCAGCTCGGCGGCAGCCGCGGTTTGCGCGGTTATCCGCAGCGCTTCCAGCAGGGCGACCGGCGACTGCGCCTGCGCCTCGAAGAACGCTGGTACGCCTCGGGAGAACCGCTGCGCCTGTTCCGCTGGGGCGCCGCGATGTTCGTCGATGCCGGGCGGGCCTGGTTCGACGACGATCCGGACGATGCCGAGAACGGCTGGCTCGCCAATGCCGGACTCGGACTGCGCGTGATGCCGACGCGCCTGCCGACGAGCGGCATGATCCACATCGACGTGGCCACGCCGCTGCGCAGCGGCGGCCGCGGCGTCGACGACGTGCAGGTGTCGGTCAGCGTGCGCAGCCGCTTCTAGCCGCCGGGCAGACCGGCGCGCGCGGCCTCGCAACGCGCAGCTGCGACCGGGAGACGGGCGCAAGAAGCCGGCTAGGCCGGATCCGACGAATCCGGCGGGCTCTCCTCCGCGAGCACGGCTGCCAGCCCCTCCCGATAACTGGGGAACTGCGGCCTGAAGCCCAGCTCGGACCGGGCACGCCCGGTCGCGAGCCGCTTGCACTCGCTGTAGAACTCGAGCCCCATCGGCGACAGGCCAGCGTCCTCGACGCGGATCGCCGGGGGCGGCGGTATGCCCAGCAGCCCGGCCGCGAACTCGAGCACGACGTC
>CAZOUC010000003.1:5209-8161 GCA_964582825.1 uncultured Enterobacteriaceae bacterium
CACGACGTCGTCCGGAGCCGGTTCGTCGTCGGCCAGGTGAAACACCGGGCCTGCCCTGGGCTGGCGCATGGCCAGCAGCAGCGCCTGCGCGATGTCGTCGACGTGAATGCGGTTGAACACCTGGCCCGGCTTGACCAGGCGCTGCGCCGTGCCGGCACGCAGCCGCGCGAACGGCGAGCGCCCGGGGCCGTAGATGCCGGGGAGACGGAACACCTGCACGGGCCGGCCGCTCGTGGTGCTCCAGTCGAGCCAGTTCCTTTCGCAGGCCACCCGCCGGGCTGCGCGCTCGCTCCCGGGTTGCAGCGGCGCGCTCTCGTCGATCCAGGCGCCGCCGACGTCGCCGTACACCCCGGTGGTGGACAGCACGCCGCTCCAGCGCAGGCTGTCCAGGCCGGTCAGCAGCTCGCCGTGCAAGGACAGCACGCCGTCGTCGCCTCCGGCGCCGGGAGGGATGGACGACAGCAGGTCGGTCACCCCGCCGAAGGCCTCGGCGGGAATTGCGCTGGCCCCGTCGAATACATGCGCGGCGATACCCATTTCCCGCAGCCGCGCAACGCCTGCCGCACTGCGGCTGGTGCCCGACACCCGACCACCGGCAGCCATGACGCGACGCGCCAGGTGCGTGGCCGTGTACCCACAGCCGAAGCAGAACAGATGACGCCGGGACATGTTCATTGGACTCGGGAACGCCGCAGGACCGTGATCTGCAGCATACTGCGCCGCATCGAAAAATTCGCGCGCGGCGACCTGGCGTGATGCAATGCCGGCACGACCACGCGATCCGGTGCCCAGGTGTTGCGCTTTTTGAGCCGGCTGCGAGCCGCCGTCCTGACGCTGGCTGTCGCAGGATCCCCGGCGGCGATGGCGATACCGTTCACCGTCGTCGACGACAGCAGGGCGCCGGCGGGCAGCAAGCGGATCATTCTCACCTTCGACGACGGGCCGGCGGAAGGCGTCACCGCTCCGCTGCTCGACGTACTCGCCACCCACCGGGTCCCGGCGGTGTTTTTCTTCGTCGGTCGCCGCGTGGAGGCGTTTCCGGAACTCGCGCGACGGGCGGCAGCCGAGGGCCACCAGATCGGGGCGCACAGTGTCGACAACGCCTGGCCCGTCTGGTTCGACGCGGATGCCCTGCGCCGCGACGTGGCGGAATTTCGAGCCATCGTCGAATCCGTCGTCGGCACGCCGATGGCGGACCCCACGCTGTACCGGCCTCCGAGGGGCATTCTGACGCCCGCCGTGCGGGCTCTCGTCGCGGCCTGCGAGATCCAGCTGGGCTACCTGACCTTCTACGCGCGGGATTCCGGTGCCGGACGAGACGCGGCCGAAACGGTGCTCGCCCGCACCCGGTCGGCATTGCTCGAACACGAGGGCGGTGCACTGGTCCTGCACACCAGCCGTTACCGGGGCGACAGCGACCTGGACGACTCCGTGGACAAGACCTGGGTACCGCAAGCCGTGGCGGAGTTGATCGAGTGGGCCCGGGAGCAGGGTTTCGAATTCACCCGCTTTCCCGCTGGACCAGACGCGCCGTGCTCGCAATGATACCGTCCACCTGCGGCTGTTCTGCGTCCGGCGCACGGCGCGAACGATAGTATGCGCTCGGCCATGCTGATCTTCATTCCAGCGACATGAGCCTGTTCGAACTGTCTGGCCTGTTCACGGTCATGTTCGCGCTCGCTGCCCTGCCCAGCGCCAGCGTCGCACTGGTCGTGGTGCACACGAGTACGGCCGGATGGCGTTCCGGACTGGCCGTAGCCGCGGGCATCGTCGCCGTCGACCTGGTATTCGCCCTGCTGGCCATCGCCGGCCTCGGCGCGCTGGCGGGACTGCTCGGATCCCTGTTTGCCTTCGTTCGCTACCTGGCCGCCGCCTACCTGCTCTGGCTCGGCATCGGCCTGATAAGGCGGGCCCGCCCCGATGCGCCCGTGACCGATCTCCCCGTCGCGCGCAGCCCCTTCGGCGCCTTCCTGGCCGGCGCCCTGCTGACGCTGGGCGACGTCAAGGCGATCCTGTTCTACGCCAGCCTGTTCCCGGCGTTCGTCGACGTCGGCGGACTCGCCGCGGCGGACGTATTGCTCGTGCTGCTGACCACGACTCTGGCGGTGGGCGGCACCAAGGTCCTGTACGTATTGAGTGCCGGAAGAATCGCGCAGGCGACGTCGCGGTCAACACTGCGCCGGCCGCTGCAGACCGCTTCCGGCGTGGTCATGGTCGGCGCGGGCGGCTACCTGCTCGTGAAGACCTGAACAGTGCCCCGTGTCGCAGCGGCATCGCGACCGACGCGGTAGCATCGGCAACCGTGGAAACACCGTAATCCGGGAACGCGCTATGAAGTCACCGTGGATCGCTGTAACCGTTCTGCTCGCGTCCTGCGGGCCGAACGCGCCCACGCCGAGTCTGGACGAGCGCCTGGCCAGATGGCGCGGGCAGCCGGCCGCCAGCCTGGCAAGGACGCTCGGAGAACCGACGAGCGCGACAGCGACCCGCTGGGAGTGGCGGGTGGTTCAGCACGACATGCAGGTACCCCAGACCTCGGCCTCGCTGTTCGGCTCGGCCGTCGCGCAGCGACCCCGGTCGGCCAGCGGCTCGATGACCTCCCCGGGCATCGACAGCAAGTCGGAAATCCGTGACGTCGATGCCGATGTCGCGGAATCAGCCTGCGCGTACCGGGCGTTGCTCGACGGTGCCAGGATCGTCGAGGTCATCGCGCTGAACCTGTCGGGACGCTGCCGCTTCGACGAACTGCCGCTTGCGCCTGCCAGCGCCGCGGCGAACTGAATGCCTGACGCCGCGATCCCGACACCGCGCGCCGGCGTATAAGCCGGATCGCGATCTGCAGGCCCCCGCCCGAATGACCCCTCCAGGCACCGACAAGCCGGCGCTGCGCACGCTCGCCGCCTACGGCTCGCTGGCGTTTCCGCTGGCGGCGGCGTTCATCGCCCTGCAGGT
>CAZOUC010000003.1:8171-9689 GCA_964582825.1 uncultured Enterobacteriaceae bacterium
AGGTCATCATCCCGACCTACTACGCGCAGGCGCTGGGACTGAGCCTGTCTGCGGTCGGCGCGATCCTGCTCACCGCGCGCCTGTGGGACCTGGTGACGGACCCGGTGGTCGGCTACCTCTCGGATCGCACGCCGGCCGCCTGGGGCCGGCGCAAGGCCTGGGTGGTCGGCAGCGCGCCGCTGGTGGCGGCCTCGGTATGGGTGCTGTTCAATCCGCCTGCGGGGGTCGGCAACAGCTTTCTGCTGCTGTGCACGCTCGCCATCTACGTGGCCGGCACGATGGCCATCGTGCCGATGAACGCCTGGGGCGCCGAGCTGTCCAGCAGCTACCACCAGCGCTCGCGCATCGCCGGCTCGCGGGTCGTCTTCGGTCTGGCCGGCACGCTGTGCGCGCTGCTGCTGGTGGACAACAGCACCAACGAAACCCTGGCGGCCTCGCTGCACGCCGTTGCCCTGCTCGTTGGCCTGGCGCTGCTGGTCAGCGTCCCGCTGGCCGCCCTGGCCGTCCCCGATCGCTCGCAGGTGGTGAATCGCGGCGCCAGCCTGCGCGGCGCGGCAGAACTGCTGTGGCGACCGTCGCCGTTCCGGCGCCTGCTGGCCGCGTTCCTGCTGAACGGGCTCGGCAATGCGATTCCGGCGACGCTGTTCCTGCTGTACGTCACCCACGTGCTCGAGCATCCGGGCGCGGCGGGACCGCTGCTGTTCCTGTACTTCGTCTGCAGCGCCGTATCGGTTCCGGTCTGGGTCACGATCGCCGGTCGGCTGGGCAAGCACCGCGCCTGGTGCCTGGCCGTGCTCGGCTCCTGCCTGTTTTTCGCGGGCGCGCCCTTCCTGGGCGCCGGCGACACGCTGCTCTACGCGCTGATCGTGGTCGGCACCGGGCTGATGATCGGCGCCGACCTGGCGCTGCCGTCGGCCATCAACGGCGACCTCATCGAGTGGGACGCGCTGCACAACGGCCAGCGCCGCCCGGGCCTGTTCTTCGCGCTGTGGGGCACCGCTTCAAAGCTCGCTTACGCTCTGGCCGTCGGACTGATCTTTCCATTGCTCGAAGTGGTCGGTTTCGACGCCACGACGGTCAACAGCGACAGCATCGTACGGACGCTCGCGGTGCTGTACGCCGCACCCAGCCTGGTGTTCAAGGGCATCGCCCTTGCGCTGATGTGGCGCTTCCCGATCGGCGAAAAGGAGCACCACGAGATCTGCGCGGAGCTGGCCCGCCGCGGGCTCTAGGTCCCGGCCCCGGGCAGTATGGTCAGCACGGCCATCCCCAGCAGCACGACAACGAGCAGCCCGATGCCCGCAGAGGCCAGGCCACGCTCGGCGCGGGCGGCAAAGCGCGATGCCCGGTATATCCGCCGCTGCATCCCGGTGACGTATCCGGCCGCGACGTTGGTGCGCCCCAGAACCCTCACGACCGCTGGCCCGACTCGTGCCGCCGCCGCGTTACCCACCCGCGCCAGAGCGAGCAGCAGGTCACCCTCCGGCACCCGCGGCAGACGCCGGGGCGGACCCGCCC
>CAZOUC010000003.1:9699-11516 GCA_964582825.1 uncultured Enterobacteriaceae bacterium
AGCGCCGCCGCCAGCGGCCAGGCCGCGGACAGCGTCAATGCCGTGGCCGGCGACAGGTCCGGGCCGCCGGCCGCACCCAGGAGCCACGGGTAGGCGGCGAGCGCCACCAGCAGCCCCCACCAGCCGGCACGCGAGAGCCGCGCCGGCGCCGGCACCGTGGCGGCGTGTCCGGGCCGGATCAGGGCGAAGAATCGCAGCATCAGCAGCGCGGTCAGCACAGCGGATCCCGCCATGACCCCGGCCAACCAGCCCACGCCGCCGGCGGCGTTCAGCAGTTCCTTCGTCGGCAGCTTAGCCAGAGCACCGGCAGACCCCGGTACCCCGGCGAACACCAGCACCGCGAACAGCAACCCGACCTGCACAGCGAGACCCGAGCGGGTATGCCGCGATACAGCCGGGGAGATACTGCAGGCGAGGAACAGGGCGCCCTTGTTGAGCGCGTGAAAACCGGCCATCGCGAGCAATGCGGACAGCGCGACCGGGTACAGTTCGGGCTGCAGCAGGACCAGGCCAACCACGACCGCCATGAAGCCCATCTTGCTCACGCTCGAGTACGCCAGCAGCGACTTCGGGTTGCTCTGGGTCAACGCGAACGCGGCTCCCAGCAGGATGGACAGCGTACCCGCCACCACGGCGCCATGACCCGCGACCGCGAAGGTCCCTTCGCCCATGGGCAGGAAGCGGATCCAACCCAGCACCCCGGCCTTGATCATGCAGCCGCTGAGCACGGCACTCGCCGGCGTGGGCGCGGCAGGGTGCGCCAGCGGCAGCCTCACGTGCAGAGGCATGATCCCGGCCTTGACCGCAAATCCGCTCAGTACCAGCACGACGACCAGGGGCGCGGCAGGCGATCCGGCAAGCGCCGAGCGCAAGTCGTCGATGCGGATGCTGCCCGCCTCACCCGCCGCGATCAGCAGCCCCGGAAAAACCAGTGCCTCACCGAGGACCACCAGCACGATGTAGACGAGTCCCGCCCGGCGGGCGACCGGCGTCAACTGGTGTATCACCAGACCGTACGCCGAGAAGGACATCAGGTTGAAAAAGAAGTAGAAGGACACCGCGTCCCCGGCGAGGATCAGGCCGAAGTTGCCGGCCATGGCGGCGAGGAACAGCGCAGCGAAACCACCCGTGGCGGCCCGGTCGGTGAAATAGCCAACGGCATGCACCGCAGCTGCCAGCCAGACCAGCGACGTGAACAGCAGGAACACGCGACCCACGTGATCCAGCTCCAGGTTCATACCCAGCAGCACGAAATCGAGCTGGACCTCGAGTCCCGGCTCCGTGGCGAGGGCAAACAGCGCTGCGGGCAGCGCCGCGACGCCCAGCCACGGCAACAGCGTGGCACGCAGGCGCGGCACCGCGCTCAGGACAGCCAGTGCGCCCGGCACCAGGACCACCGCGACGCACCACCACGTCTGAATCTGCCCGGGTATCACCACCGCAGCTCCACAGTCGAAACGACAGCGTCAGTTTGGCCTCCAGGCTGTGCCGGGGGAATACCCGGCCGCGCGACCGGCGACCCGGCCTCCGGCTCCGTCAGCGCAGGTGCCCGCCTTTCTGGACCAGTGCGACTCCGACGCCAGCGACCAGCAGGCCGGCCAGGTCCGTCGACCGCAGGGTATCGCCGAACGCCATCCAGGCCATGAGCATGGTAACGGGTGGCCCGAGGTAGAACAGGCTCGCCACACCGGGCGCGTCCATGCGTGCGAGCAGCCCCCACATCAGGGCATACGCAGCGAAGGACACGCCGAGTATCAGCCAGGCCATGGTGGCCAGAAACTCCGGCGCCGGCTGCACCGACCAGCCCTCGACCAACA
>CAZOUC010000003.1:11526-20255 GCA_964582825.1 uncultured Enterobacteriaceae bacterium
GGCCGCGGCGGTCGCAGCGCTCTGGTAGAACAGCGCCAGGTCGAGCGGCAGGTCCGCCGCGGTATACAGCTGCCGCCGCCGCTGCAGCAGGCTGGCTATGGTGATGGCCGCCACCGATCCGAGTGGGATCAGGTAGGCTACGGTCGTGTCCGTATCGGCCCAGTCGATGCGGGCCCCGACGGCCAGCGCCACACCGGCGAAGCCCAGGACGAGACCCGCTGACTCGAGCCGCGTGGTGCGCTCTCCGGTGACCGCCCGCGACAACAGCCCGGTGGTCATCGGCTGCAGGGCGACGACCAGTGCGACGATTCCCGCGGGCACGTCCCGTTCGAGCGCGACCATGACACAGCCGAGCCAGACGCCGTGCGCCAGCACGCCGACGATGGCGGTATGGGCGACAACGCGCGCCCCGGGCCAGAACAAGCGTCGGCGCGCCAGCAGCCAGGCGCCGAGCAGCAGACCCAGGGGCAGGTATCGCCAGAGCAGCAGTGTCAACGGTCCGCTGTAGGGCAGTGCGTATTCGGCACCGATAAACCCCGAGTTCCACAACAGGACGAACGCAAACGCGAGCGCGGGCGTGGAGTCGAGCGCACGGGCAACGCGCATCCGGCGATCACCTTCCGGCCGCCGCACAGCCATTGGAGGCCGGCGCTATACTGCCGTGCATCCGGCGTCGCTCCAACCGCCGAGGCAGGTAGCCGTAATGGAACTCTACGTCTTCGGGCCGGACTTCGGCCTTCCCGACCCCAGTCCTTTCTGCATGAAGGCGCTGGTACTTCTGGAAATGTCCGGCCGACCGTACCGCACGGCGCGCTGCGACCCGCGCAAGGCCCCGAAGGGCAAGGGTCCTTACCTGGTCGACGGCAGCGAGACCATCCCCGACTCCACCTTCATTCGCTGGCACCTGGAAAAGCGCTACGCGGTCGACTTCGACGCCGGCCTGACCGGTGAACAGCGTGCCAGTGCCTGGGCCTTCGAAAAGCTCTGTGAGGACCACCTGTACTGGGCCCTGGTGCATGAGCGCTGGACCATCGACAGCAACTTCGACCGCGGTCCGCGCCGGTTTTTTGCCGGGGTGCCGGCGCCGTTGCGTCCGCTCGTGATCCGCCTGATACGCGGCAGAGTTTCCCGCGACCTGCACGGACAGGGCTTTGGCCGCCACCGCCGCGACGAGGTGGTCCAACTGGGCAAGCGGGCCATCGACGCGCTCGCCGATTTTCTTGGCAGCAAGCCGTTCCTGATGGGTGAGCAGCCCTGCGGCGCCGACGCTGCGGTCTTCTCGATGGTAGCCGGTGTCCTTTGCGAGGGCTTCGATACACCGCTGCTCGAACACGCGCAGGCCCGCTGCGAACTCGTGGCGTACCGCGACCGCGGTCTGGGGCGCTGGTTCCCCGACTTCAAGGCCTGAACGCCACGGACCGGCACACCGGCCGGCACCGCGCGGCCCGAGTAGCGTGCTACTCGTCGTGTACGTAGTTGCTGGCACGAAACCGCGGCGTACACAAGGCAAGGAATACGAGATCGACCGGTCCGGTGTTGGCGATGCGCTGCCGCGCACCGGGCGGAATGAGGACGACGTCGCCGGCGATTACCTGGCGTGCGTCCAGGCCCTCGACCTCGACGCGAGCCTCGCCCGCGAGGATCACATAGCGTTCGGCCGTGTCCCGCACGCGGTGCCAGGCCGTGCTGATGCCTGGCATCACCCGGGCGCGCGCGATCGACAGGGCCTCGTCATCGCTCGAGTTCGACATCTCGAGGATCGAACAACGCTCCTCGGTCGGATACTCGGTGCTGCCGTCAGGCCGAATGATGCGTGGTACTTGCATAAGACTGTTGCTCCGCAGCTTCGATCAGCGCGGCCCGGCAGCGGCCTGCCGGTCGCGCGCCAGCGCCCGTTGTATACTGCGCGCCGCCGCAACGCGACCGCTGCCCGACGACGGTCGCGCTGCCAAGCCCCGCAAACCGACACAGGACAAGACATGAAGGTGGTCAAGAAAACAGCCGAATACCGCATCTCCAGGCGCCGCGACGGCCGCTACGCCGTCCAAGGCGTCGATCGTAATCCGATCAACGGCGATGACAAGGTCAGGATCCTCCTTGCGGAAGGGCTGGTCGAAGCCCCCGCTCCGAAGGCGGCGGCCGAAGAAGCGCCGGCCGATGCCGACACCGAAGACAGCCCCGAAGCCGCCTCCGCGGACGACGCCTGACCCGCCTTTCTGCTGCCGGCCGCCACGACGGCGCCGCGCTCGACGCGCATTCGAGCCGGCGTCGCCCTGGCACTGTCCCTGCCGACGGATAGCCGCGGCACCACGATTCACGCCCTGATCCATAACGCGCGCTCCCGAGCCCTGACCTTCGACGCGGGTCCTCACGCAAGTTGCGGGCCGGGTCGCTGCCACGCGCTGGAACACGATTTGCACCGGTGTCGCTGCCGACAGTCAATCGAACGGGAGTGTGTTATGACATCGATCACCGGAAAGTCCATCGCCATCGGCACGATCGCCGTACTGGCCGCCGGCGCCTCGGCGCCCGCCGTCGCCCAGGCCGAACAGGGCAAGCCCGAACACTGCATCAGCATCAACCGAATCGACCACACCGAAGTGGTCAGCGACCGCGAAATCCTCTTCTTCATGCACGGCGACCGCATCTTTCTCAACAAGCTGCCGCACCGCTGCCCGGGGCTCGAATTCGAGGAAGCGTTCATGTACCGGGCATCGGTCGGCCAGCTGTGCGACCTGGACATCATCACGGTGCTGGACGGGATGGGCTTCGGCTACATGCCGGGCGTGTCCTGTGGTCTCGGGATGTTCACTCCGGTCAGCAAGGCGACCGCGCAGTCCCTGCAGCAGAGCGACTGACCCCGACCGGGCCAGCGGCGCGGCGGTGCAGGCCGATCGTCGCCGGTCGATTTTTGCAAAGCGCATGTAATCCCTACACGAACAGGAGGTGGACATGAACGTCAACACGAGCAGCTATTCTCATCAGGATTTCGCGGTGCACGAGGTGGCCGTGTCGCCGGAAGTGCGGCAGTCCTGGACATGGTTCATCGCCATCGGCCTGGCCATCGGGGCGCTGGGTATCGCCGCAGTGGCCTTCCCCTTCGTCGCCACACTGGCGATCGAACTGCTGGTGGGCTGGCTGCTGGTCATCAACGGTGCGTTGGGGCTGGTGCACGCCCTGCGTTCGAAGCGCTGGCAGGGCTTTGCGTTCTCGATGGTCGGCGCGCTGCTGTCGCTGGTCGTAGGCGCGACGCTGGTGCTGTTTCCGACGGCCGGCATCATCTCGCTCACCGTCCTCGCAACGATCTTCCTCGCCGCGGGCGGCATGACGCGGATCGTCATGGCCCTTCGACTGCGCCCGCGCGACCGCTGGCTGCTGCTCGCAGCGAGCGGTGTTCTCGGTGTGCTGCTGGCCGCCACGATCATCCTGTTCCTGCCGCAGGCCGCATCCTGGATCATTGGCATCCTGGTGGGCGTGGACCTGGCATTTGCCGGCGCCATCATGACGGGCCTGGGAATGGAGGCCCGTCGTGTCGACAAGGCCTTGAGCGAGAGCTGAATTCGGGCGTGCCGGGGCAGCTTGTGCTGCCCCGGCCCACCGTTCACCGTTGGAGCCTCGACTCAGTGCACGCCGAGCCGGCTCTTCAGCCACTCGAGGTCGAGCTTGTAGGGCTTGTCAATGTAGCGCTCGGGATTCTGCGCCACGTCTTCCAGGTACGCTTTGGACACTACGCTGCTCAGGTCGGTGTCCTCCTTGCCGTGCGAGACGATCTGGAATGCCCCGTTCTCGAACTTCAGGGTGTAGTAGTCGTAGGGCTTGGACGCCTCGTCCTTGTACACACCGACGCCGAGACGGCGGTCGCCGAGCAGCTTCTCTCCGGCAGCAATGATCTGCTTGTACGGCAGTTCGCCGCTGTGGCGATCCAGCGCCATGTTGATGGTGTTGAGCGCCTGCGTGAAAGCGGTGGTCGTGCGTTGGTCGGCCATGGTTCCTCCCGTGTTGCTGTGTGTACACAGTGAACGACGCAACATCCGTGCCGCGGCCTGGCGACCGGCAGACTTCAGATGCCGGATGTTAAGGTCGCCGAAGGAGCGAACGCGGCACGGCTGCGCCGGCCGTAGGCGCAGCCGGTGCGGCCATCGTCACGAATCGAACCGGAGGGAGTCCTGCCATGCGCAAACCCCGGCAGTACTGGTCGCGGCTGATTGCCCGGATGGAGCCCGCGGTGTTTTTCAGTTCCGCATTGCTGGTGGTCGGCTTCTGCCTGTTCGGCGGGCTGTTTACCGACACAGCCGCCACCGTCTTTGCCGGCCTGCAAGCGGCGATCATCAATGCCTTCGGCTGGTTCTATGCACTGGTCGTCACGGTGCTGCTGGCCGCTTGCCTGTGGCTCGCCCTCGGCCGCTTCGCGCACGTGAAGCTCGGCCGCGACGACTCGCGGCCGGAGTTCGGCTACCTGGCGTGGTTCGCGATGCTGTTCAGTGCCGGCATGGGCACCGGTATCGTGTTCTGGGGCGTCGCCGAGCCGCTGTACCACTACGGGTCGCCACCCAGCGGCGAGAGCGGCACGCCACAGGCGGCTCGCCTGGCGATGCAGTACGCGTTCTTTCACTGGGGCCTGCATGCCTGGGCGATCTACGCCCTGTTCGGCGTGGCACTCGCGTACTTTCATTTTCGGGTCGACAAGCCACTCGCGCCGCGCTCGGTGTTCTATCCCCTGCTCGGCGGATGGGCCGACCGCTGGCCGGGGCACGCGGTCGATACCCTGTGCACGGTGGGCACCCTGCTCGGTGTCGCGACCTCGCTGGGGCTCGGCGCCATGCAGCTCAACAGCGGCCTGGCCACGTTTACCGGGATCCCCGTCGGGACGGCCATCCAGGTGCTGATCATCGCCCTGATCACCACGATCGCGCTGGTATCGGTGGTATCGGGCATCCACGCCGGAATACGCCGCCTGAGCGTCATCAATCTCGCCATGTCCGGCAGCCTGTTGCTGTTCGTGCTGCTGGCGGGGCCGACCGTTTACCTGCTCGAGACCTTTGTCGGGTCCCTCGGACTGTACCTGCAGAAACTGCCGCTGATGAGCCTGTGGGTCGACTTCAGTCACGAGGACGACTGGCAGGCCAACTGGACGTTTTTCTACTGGGGGTGGTGGATTTCCTGGTCGCCGTTCGTCGGCGTTTTTGTCGCGCGGATTTCTCGAGGCCGCAGTATCCGCGAATTCATGGCCAGCGTGCTGCTGGTTCCCTCGCTCGGGACGTTTTTCTGGATGGCCGTGTTCGGCGGCAGCGCACTGCACGAGCAGATGCACGGCTCCGGCGAGCTGCTGGCTGTCGTGCAGGACGATGTCGCGGTATCGCTGCACGCGCTGCTCGAGACCCTGCCGCTGTCGTCGCTGTCGCTGGTCTTCGCCAGTCTCGTGATCGTGGTGTTCTTCGTCACATCCTCCGACTCGGGCTCGCTCGTCGACGACATGGTCACGAGTGGCGGACACCCCAACCCGCCGCGCGCCCAGCGCGTATTCTGGGCCACGGCGGAGGGCGCGGTGGCGGCCACCCTGCTGATCGTCGGCGGCTTGACCGCGATCCAGCACGCGTCCATCGCCATGGGATTCCTGATGTCCTTCGTCCTGCTGGCGGCCGGTCTCAGCCTGGCCCGCCACCTGCTGAGTTCCGCTGAGCCCTGAACCGCCGCCACCCAAAAAAAACGACGGCGCGCGTGCGCGCCGTCGTTGCGGTTCCGGGGCCACTGGGCCGCTGCAAGCGGCCCTGGAGTCAGAACAGGCCCGGGGAGTACTCCTGCATGGCGTCCACCCGGCTCAGTGCGACGTCGGTCGATACATTACCGCTCTTGTCGACCTTGACCTGCATGGCAGGAATCGCCCGCGGCTCGTCGTTGAACAGCGCGTCCGGATCCATTTCCACGACGTAGTGCGTCACCCGTCCGCTGCTGCGATCGACCAGCATGTCCTGGATCTCGCGTGCGGCCTTGTCCTTGGTGAACACCAGGTCCTCGCCGATGATGCGGCTTGCCGCCCGGTGATCGACCTGGGAGCGCGTCAGCCGCAGCTGCTCGGGCGCCATGGCCGACCCGTCATCGGTCATCCGGGCGTCGGTATCGAGGCGCGCCCCGCGCACCAGTTCGACCTTGTCGAAGGTCACGAAGCCGTCATCCGAACCGTAGCTGCGATAGGGAAACGGGACGTCGTAAAGAATGTACTGCACGTGTCGACTGTCCGGGGTAAGGATCACTTCATCGACGTTGCCGACCGTATTGAAGCCATTCGTGACGTCGCCGGACAGCAGGTCGCTCACGCGAAACACCTTGCCCTGCATGTGCTCCCAGGACTTCATTGAAGCGTCCATCGACCGCTTCATCGACGACGCGTCCTTTTTCGCATACCCGTCCTGCCCCGCGGTCGCCGTCCAGGTCGGAACCAGCGCGGCTGCGAGGCAGGCGGCGATCACTTTCCGCGGGCCGGTCGTGTTCCGGTCGTGTGCCATTTGCGTTCTGGTGATGTTGTTGACGTGTTTCATGTACCCTCCTTCAGAATTCATCGCGTACGAGTGCACCCGGCCTCCATATGTGGCCGGGCCGGCCAAGCCTGCTGCATGGCGTGCACGCAGCCATGCAGCAGCCCGCTCAGGCGCTGATGTCCTTGGCCGTGTCGGCAGCCAGCTTGCCCTGCTCGTTGCGATTCAGGTCGTTCAGCGACACGATTCCGCTCAGCAGCTTGTCGGTGCTGTTGTTGAGTACCACCAGGCGGTACACCTGCTGATCGCCCATGAGCCCGGCCGCGTCATCGACGCTGTCGTTCTCGAAGCAGTACAGCACCCGGTCACTCTTGACGTCCTCCGCTCGGGTTTCGTTGACGTCCATGCCCTTCGCCACAGCCCGCAGGACGATGTCACGATCGGTGATGACGCCCTGCAGCTTGCGGTTGTCTCGGTCGGCTATCGGCAGAAACCCGCAATCCAGGTTCGCCATCCTCGTGGCGGCGTCCCTGAGCGTCGTTTGCGCCGCAATGAACTCCGGCGCCTTGTTCATGACGTCTTTCACTGCGGTAGCGTTGTTGCTGCTCATATCGGCTCTCCCTTGCAGTTGCTTGTTCCGTTGAATGGCTTGATCGCGCCTACGGCTCCGGGCGTCCGGCTCCGTGGCGACTCGTAACCAAGGGCCTGCATCAGTCGTGCCAGGTTCTGGCGTCGAGCCTGACCATCAGGCGTCCTGTTCATGCATCAGCCCCTCCTGCAGGCTGAGGTTGCGCGCATCCGTCTCGGTTCCGACCAGCAGGCGATAACTCCCGTCCGGCATCCTCAGCAGGTGCAGTTGGTCTCCGACCCGGGCCCGGAGCTCCTTGAGCTGTTGCGAGTCGAGATAGACGGCGGCGCGGCCGTCGACGTCTACTATCGGCAGGATCATGTCGGGCGGACCTCCTCAACCGCATTCGTTGCCATTCACCCGAATGCAAACGGTGGACCGGAATGCGCGGCTCGCGTACAGGCTGTCGCCGTCCGGCTGGTACGGCGACTGCATGGTCTTCGGCGAACCCTTCACGCGGAGCCCGCCCACGCGGAGCCCGCCGGGCCGACGCCTCGCGCGGTCGGCGCCACCTGGCAAGCAGATGACCGAATCCCGACACGCCACTACCCCGACGCATGCCGACAAGGTGCTGTTTCCCCGCCCGACCCTGACCAAGGCCCGCGTCCTGCGCTACTACCGCGACGTAGCCCGTTGGCTGCTGCCACACATCCGCCACCGGCCACTGACCCTGGAACGCCACCCGGAGGGCATCGAAGCCGGCGGTTTCATGCAGCAGAACCGGCCGGACTACTTTCCGGACTGGCTCGACGAAGTAACCCGTCGCCGGGCATCGCGCGGCGCGATCCGGCACATAGTCTGTAATGACAGGAATGCACTTCTGTACCTGGTCAACCAGAACACGACCACCTTCCACGTCGCCCTGGCTCGAGACGATGCGCCCGATCGGCCGGACCGGATCGTATTCGACCTGGACCCGTCATCGCGGGACTTCATGCCCGTGATCGAGGCCGCGCGGGACGTCGCCTCGCTGTGTGTGCGCATCGGCCTGGCACCGCGACTGATGACCACCGGTTCCCGCGGCCTCCACGTGATTGCTGCCATCAGGCGCGGGCCCGGGTTCGACGAGGTGCGCGCCCTGGCCGCCGAACTGGCCGGGCATCTCGCCAGAGAGAACCCGGGCCGACTGACCACCGAGCAGCGAAAGAGCAAGCGCAATGGCAGGCTGTTTCTCGACGTGACTCGCAACGCGCTCGGCCAGACCACGGTGGCGCCGTACTCGCTGCGCGCGCTGGACGGCGCACCGGTCGCAACGCCGATCGACAGGAACGAACTCGGCAAGCGGGTCGCGGACGCACGGCACTACCATCTCGGCAACGTGCTGCGGCGTCTCGGGCAGAAGGACGATCCGTGGCGAGACCTGAAGCGCCACGCAGCCGCTCTCGATACCGCCCGGCAGCGATGGCGCGGACTCGATGAGCGGTAATCCTTACCGGCCGGCCTGTAGGTATTGCACACAGGCCGCCCGGGTGGCCGAGTCGACCGCGTCGACGATACGAATCGCCACTCCACCGGCACAGATCGTAGCGGCGCCGGACCTGACGAAGCGTTCCCCCGGCCTGCCCGCCCCCGGCCTGCCCGAACGCACCCCCCTCGCCGCAGGCCCGCAGCCGGGTTCGGGCGAACAC
>CAZOUC010000004.1:0-6281 GCA_964582825.1 uncultured Enterobacteriaceae bacterium
CGCGTGCCAGCCGCGGCGGACCGGGGCGCCCCGACACCTCATCATCTGCTGGTGTTTCCATCGGTACGGAACCCACGATCGCGCCGGCGCGGCGCGGGCGAAAACACCAGCATAGTGGCAAGGCGGCGGCCGTCCAAGGGCCGCCGGAAGGCCGTGGCTCTGTTAGAATCGCGCCTTCGAATGTCGCCACGCGGCCAGCAGGAGGTTCGATTCAGCCATGATCCGGGTAGTGTTCAACCAGAAAGGCGGGGTCGGAAAATCCTCGATCGCCTGCAATCTTGCAGCGATCAGTGCCGAATATGGCCTGAGGACGCTCGTTGTCGACCTGGACGTGCAGGCCAACACCAGCCAGTACCTGCTCGGTGATGCCGTCGGCGAAGTGCAGTCCGGGATCGCCGACTACCTCGCCCAGAGCCTGAGCTTCCGTCTCGTCGGCCGTCCGGTCACCGACTACGTCACGGCTACCGACTACCCGAACCTCGACATCGTCGCCGCCAGTGACGACCTCGCCGAGCTGCAGCACAAGCTCGAGGCCAAGCACAAGATTTTCAAACTGCGCGAGTTTCTCGAGGAACTCGCCGAACAGTACGACGCGGTCTACGTCGACACGCCGCCGGCGTTCGGGTTCTACACCCTGTCGGCGCTGATCGCCGCCGACAGCTGCCTGATTCCGTTCGACTGCGACGACTTCTCGCGCCGCGCGCTGTACACCTTGATGGAAAACGTCGCCGAAACCCGCGCCGATCACAATCGCCGGCTGCAGGTCGAGGGCATCGTCGTCAACCAGTTTCGCGCCAACGCCAATTTTCCCCAGCAGATCGTCGATGAGCTGCGCGAGGAGGGCCTGCCGGTACTCGATACCCTGCTGTCGAATTCGGTGAAGATGCGCGAGTCGCATCATGCGGCGGTGCCGCTGATCCACTTTGCCCCGGGCCACAAGCTCACCCAGGAGTTCATGACCCTGTTCGAGGAGATCAACGCGGACATTCTCGATTTCGACGCCGCGGAGGACCAGGCCGAAACGGTCTGAGCAGCATGCAGGTCCTCAGCGAGCAGACCTGGGCGCACCGGGACGAGATTGCCGAGCAGTTCCGCGCCAACCAGCCGTTTCGTCACGCCCTGATAAGCGATTTTCTGGCGCCGGAGTTTCTTGCGGGCATCCTGCGTGAATTCCCGCAGGTGCCTGAGCAGGGGCTGGTCAATGAATTCGGCCAGCGCAGCCGCAAACACGCGGTACACGAGATCACCAGCCTCGGCGAGACTTTCCGCTGCTGGGACGAGTTCCTGCAGTCGCAGCCGTTTCTCGACTACCTCAGCAGCGTCACGGGCATCCCGGACCTGGTCTTTGATCCCGAGTACCACGGTGCCGGTACCCACAACAACCTGCACGGCCAGGGCATGGACGCGCACGTCGACTTCAACCTGCACCGCACGACCGGGTTCCATCGACGCCTGAACCTGATCATCTACCTCAATGAAGGGTGGCAGGAACAATGGGGCGGGCAGCTGGAGCTGCATAAGGATCCCTGGAATCCCGATCGCGACTGGATCAAGAGCTACCCGCCCCTGCTCAACCACGCGGTGCTGTTCGAGACCAATGAGTATTCCTGGCATGGTTTCGAGCCGGTCAACCTGCCGGAAGACCAGCGGCACCGCTCGCGGAAGTCGCTGACCGTCTACTACTACACGCGGGAGCGGCCGCAGCAGGAAATCGCGTCGAAACACGGCACCATCTACGTGCAGAAGTCGATGCCCGAACACCTGCACGCCGGGCATACCCTGAGCGAGGAGGACGTCACCGAGCTGAAGGCCCGGTTCCAGCGCCGCAACAACTACCTGAAGGCCCTCTACGGGCGCGAGAGCGCTCTGCTGGAGGCGGTCGAGGAGCACAAGGGGCACCTGGCGCGGCTGCGCGAGGAGCGTGAAGCACTCCGCGCCCAGTCGGACGCGCTCCGCGAACAGCGAGACGCACTGCGCGAGCAATTCGACAGCCGCATCCAGCAGCTCCAGCAGCGCTTCGATCTGCCCAAGCTCGGCTACGCCGAGCAGCTCGGCGCCGTGACGGGGGTGCTGCCCAGCATGAAGGTGACCGGGCCCCTGGTCGGCCGTTACCGGGCGGTCCGTGCCCTGCAGGCCGTCGTCCTGTGCGGCTTCGTCCCGGACTTCGTCAACGGCGGCAGCAACCGCCTCGTCGCCCGGCTCGACGGCGAGGTGCTCGGCGAGCAGGAGGTCACGGGCGCATTCGTGTGGCGCCTGCCGTTGACGATCGAGGCCGAGCGCGAGTTCGTCCTGCAGGTTGAGGCCGAGAGCGAGGGCAGCCCCTTCGACCAGGGCCTGTCGGACGACCGCCAGGCCGCGGCGTACATGTATCGGCACATCGAGTTCGAGGTCGCCGCGGATGCGGGCACGGTTCCTGGCGACGCTGCGGGCTGAGCGGCGTCTCGGCTTCATCCACGTTCCGAAGACCGCCGGCAGCACGCTCGTCGAGCACTATCGCGGCCGGCTGCCGGCGCACTGTCACTTCTTTTACAGCGAGGAACACAAGCGCCGCCTGCCCGAATTCGATCCGCTGGCGGCAGGGCTCGACCTGCCGCTGCTGTTCGGCGGTCACCTCGGGCTCGCGTTCTGGGCGCCGAGAATCGACGGGCGCGTGGCGCTGCTGAGCTTCGTGCGCGAGCCCTGCGAACGCCTGCTGTCCTACTACCGGTTCTCCCGGGTCACGCGGACCCGCAACCCGACCAGCGAGGCCGCACGCAGCCGGGATTTTGCCGGCTTCCTGGATTTCCTCGCCGAGCGCCGCCCGCGCATCCTGCGCAACCAGCAATGCCGGTTCCTGGCGGACGATCCGCAGGTCGAGAGTGCGCTCGACATCCGCTTCGAACAGGTCCTCGCCGGACTCGAGGGACGGCCGCTGATGCTGGCGCCCAGCGAACACTGCTCCGCGCTGATCGCTGAGCTGGCGAACGGCCTGGGCCTGGAGGCGCAGGCGGTGCGCGATGTCAAGGTCAGCGCCGGCGCGTCAGACCCGGTGCTCGATGCCGCGCTGCGCGAGCGGGTGCTCGACTACAACCGCGAGGACGAACGACTCTACCGCTTTGCCCTGAGCCGGCTGGCTTCGGGCGAATAATCCAGGCGTTCGTAGTCGCGCCGGTACATGTCGAAGACGCGCTCGAAGGTGCGCGGGTCGGTAATCGGCAGTTCCGGGGGCCGGCTGGAACGCCCGGCAGGGCGCATCTGGGGCGGGCGCGCGTCCGCTTCGCCGAACAGGCGCGGCAGCAGGCGCGTCAGGTCCTCTTCGAGCGCCTCCTGTCGGACCAGGGCGTCGACCAGCATCTCGCCGTTGGCGTTGCACAGGTACGCGCACTGATCGGGGTAGATGAACTCCTCGTCGTTCAGCCTGACCTGCGCCCGCGGGTGGTGGAACGCGCCCCTCGGCGAATCGCGCTGTGGATCCGCCCGCCAGCAGTCGTACAGGCGCTCGACGAAATGGTCGAAGCTGCGGATCCGTTCCAGGTTCGACGCGCTCAGTCCGCGCGCGTCCGGTGCCTTGCCGTCGATCCAGTAATACGCCGAAAGCAGGCGGTCGAGCGGGTCGCGCGTCGACGCGAAGCTGAACCAGTCGCACAGCTCCGGAAAACGCCGCCGCAACACGGCCAGGCTGGTGTGTCCGTGCACCCACGCCCCGCGGTAGCTGCGCGTGTCCGGGTCTTCCATGCCCTGCAGGCGCGCGGCGGCTTTCAGGTAGCGCTTGATGCTGCGACCGGCGTTCTTGTGGATGTGCACGAACAGGAAGCGGCGTTCGGGACAGGCCAGCATGGTCAGGCGGCGTCCACCAGGCGGGCGCAGCGGCTGCGGTACTCCGCCAGGCAGTCGGCGAACCCCTCGATCGTGCGGCGCCGCGCGTGCAGCACCGCGCGGGCGGTTTCGTAGAGCATGAAGTCGTAGCGGTTGGCGTTCAGCAACGCATCGAACAATCCGGTGCCGAGTTCCTCGTAGAGTTCCGCGCCGGGATCGCGGTCGCGGCTGCGCTGGCCGACGTTCTGCGGCACGTGGGCGAGGTCGAGCTCCGGAAACACCGGTCGCAGCCGCTTCTCGAACAGCACCATCGAGGTGTCGAACTCGTCGACCAGGCCCACCGCGATCTCGTCGAGGCGGCGACGGGCCGTCTGCCAGTCGTCCTCGTCTACCGGTTGGCGCGGCCGGCCCAGCTTGCCGCTCAGGAACCGCGTCTGGAAATTGCGGATGGTCGCGCCCGCCTCGGGCGTCAGGCGCCACTCGACGTAGCGGGCCAGGCCCCAGCGCTTGGCGTTGATCGCGCCGGGGGTCGCCGCGGGCTGCCGACGCTCGAAGTGGTAGACCGACAGCACGCGATCGAGCGGGTGGCGCAGCAGGGCGACGGTGTGCAGTTCGAGCCCGGCCTGCTCCGGCAGCGGGTAGCACAGGTGGTGACTCGACAGCGCCCGCGTCGTCGGGTGGTCACCCAGATAGGCGGCCAGGTAGGGCGCGCCTTCGCGGCGCATCGGCTGATCATCGCGGTGATCGACGAAGGCGTCGCCGAAGCTGCGCGCCAGGGCCCAGTCCAGGGTCGAGCCGGCGTTCTTGAACATGTGCCCGTGCAGCAGCACGTGACGGACCGCCATCAGGCGGCTCCGTCCAGAGTCGGGCGCAGGCCGAAGTCCTCGCCGATGGCCTCGAGGACCGCCTCCTGGCTGAAGTGCTGCCCGATCAGCTGCCGTCCCGCGCCGCTCAGCTCCGACCACGCGGCCGCGTCGGCATAGGCGTTGACCGTTGCCGCGGCGAAGTCCTCCGGGCTGTCGGCAACGATGACGGCCGGGCTGGCGGGAATGCCCTCGGCACCCACCGCAGTCGCGATCACCGGCACGCCATGAAACAGCGATTCGAGCACCTTGCCCTTGACGCCGGCGCCGAAGCGCAGCGGCACGACGCTCAGGCGTACCTCCGCGTACAGCTCGGCGAGACGCTCGTCGCTGATGAAACCGTGCACGAGAACGCGCTCCGACTGCCTGGCGTAGATGTCTTCCGGCGCCTTCGAGCCGACCACGTGCAGCACGAGTTCGGGCGCCTGTTCGCTGATCCTCGGCCAGACGCTGTCGAGAAACCAGAGCAGGCCGTCGACGTTGGGGCGGTGGTTGAAGCCGCCGACGAACAGCAGGCCACTGCGCTGCGCGAAGCCCGCCACCGGCGGAGGCGCCGGCGGCCAGATGTTCAGCGGCAGGCGGTGCACCGTCGCGCGCGGTCGCGCCTCGCGAACGGCGTCGACTTCGACCTGGGATGGAAAGTAGCTGACGTCGACCCGGTCGATGATCGCGAACTCGCGCCGCTGCCAGTCGTCGGCATCCTCGTCCGTGTCGGCGCCGATGTCCTGTTCGCGGGCACAGCGCAGGCTGTGCAGGTCGTGGCCGAAGTAGAGCAGCTTCGGGCGCGGCTCGAGCGACTCGAGGACGTCCAGGTACTTTTCACTGACGTGCGGCCGGTGCAGGTAGACGCGGTCGAGATAGGGCGCGGCGTCGCGCAGCCAGTTGGCCCAGCCTGTCGCCGCCTCGGGACCGTACAGCACCTCGATGCCGAGGTCCTGCAGGGCGCCGGTATAGGGCTCGTGACGGTAGAAGTTGTCGCCGAGGAACTTGACGTTGTGGCCGGCCGCTACGAACAGCTGCAGGTACTGCCAGGTCGAACGCGAACCGGCGTCGCAGTCGTAATGGGGCACGTAGTGATCGATCACCAGCAGGCCGGGGCGGTCGCGGCTGCGATCGCGCGCCAGGAACAGGTGCTCGCCGTTGGCGAAGTGGTCGCGGTCGAGCTCGGTGGCCCACTTGTCGCGGAACACCTCCTGGTTGCGGACCTGGTGCTGCTTGACGCCGGCATTGGGGTCCTGGCCGTGCGACACGCCCTCGACGTGAACGACGCGCGCCCGCGGGCAGTACACGACCCGGTAGCCGCGGCGACGCACCTCGAAGGCGAGGTCGGTGTCCTCGTAATACGCGGGCACGTAGCGCTCGTCGAAGCCGCCGATCTCGTCCCAGAGGGCGCGGCGAATCAGCAGGCAGGCGCCGGAGACGTAGTCGGTGTCGCGCCGGTAGTTGTACTGCGGCGCGTCCGGGTCCTCGCCGCGACCGTAGTTCCAGCCGCTGGCGTCGCGCCAGACGATGCCGCCGGCCTCCTGCAGGCGACCGTCTTCGAACAGCAGTTTCGGTCCGGTCAGGCCGACCGAGGAATCCGCTTCGAAGGGGGCCAGCAGGGCCTCGAGCCAGCCGGGCTGC
>CAZOUC010000004.1:6291-7273 GCA_964582825.1 uncultured Enterobacteriaceae bacterium
ATCGTTGTTGAGGATCAGCAGGAACTCGCCGCGCGCCTCGCGGCAGGCGGCGTTGACGTTGCGCAGGAAGCCGAGATTCTCGGCCTGGCGGCAGACGCGCAGCCCCTGGGCCACCGCGGCGATGTCGACGGTCTCGTCGCTCGAGCAGTCGTCGGCCAGCAGCACCTCGTAGCTCGGCTCTGCCGGCGTGTGCCGTTCGATCGCGGCCAGGCAGCGCAGGGTCGTGTCGTAGTGGTTGTAAACGGGCACGACGATCGACACGCGCGGCGCGTCGGCGGCCGGAAAACGCAAGGGCAGATCGATGTCGTCCCGTTCCAGCAGGGCCAGCCGGCTCGCCTGGCGCTGGTCCCGCCAGGCGTCGAGGGCGGCGAGGGTCTGCCCGAAAGCGGTTTTCTGCGCGCCGCCACGGCCGAAAGCACGCGCCAGGCGGTCGAGCCGCCGGTTCAGGGAAGCCAGTCGACCGCCGTGCGCCGGGTTGAGATTACGATCCAGCATCTCCAGCAAGGCGTCGAGCCGGCCGAGATCGGCGGTGGTGCGGCGATGGCGGGCGGAGAGCCGCTCGTGGCGGCGTTCGAGGTCCTGCTTGCTCGCTTCGAGCTGTCTGTTGGCGTCGTTCAGTGCGGAAAAATCTCCGCGCGCCTTGTCGAGATCGGCGCGATCCTGACGCCAGGCCTCGGCCAGCCGCGTATGCTCGTCCTCGAGAGTGCGGTATGCGGCGCGCAGCGCCGCCAGTTCCTCGTCATCCTGCCGGTGAGCGGCCTTCAGGGCCTCGATCGCCTCGCGCAGGTGGCGCGCTTCGGCCTCGCTCGCCGCGTGCAGGGCGTCGAGCTCGCCGCGCAGGTGGTCCGCCTCGCGTCGGCTGGCCGCCTGCAGGGCATCGAGTTCGCCGCGCAGGTGGTCCGTCTCACGCCGGCTGGCCGCCTGCAGGGCGTCCAGTTCGCCGCGCAAGTGGTCCGCCTCGCGCCGGCCGGCTTCCTGCAGG
>CAZOUC010000004.1:7283-9109 GCA_964582825.1 uncultured Enterobacteriaceae bacterium
TCGGCCAGTGGGGCGTAGTGCGCCAGGGTCAGGCGACAGGCGTCGGGGATTTCCGGTGCGGTGGGCAGCGAGTCGAGGTGCTCGTGGTTGAGCGCGTCCCGCAGGCGCCGCTGCGTCATCGACAGCAGCACCAGTTCGTCGTCGCGGGCCTGCTCGCGCTCCAGCGTCGGGTCGATGAAGGACGCCGCGTCCGCGGCGCTCGGGTCGGAGAGGCCTTCGAAGCCGTGCCCGCACAGCCAGGCGTGCAGGCGCGCCTGGGTCCCGGCCGGATCCGTCATCAGCTGACGCTGCTGCACGAGCAATCTCGGCATGCCGCCGCTGGCGCGCAGCGCCGCCAGCAGGTACGCCTCCCACAGGACGAGACCGGCTTCCAGCGGCAGGCCCTCCCGGCGCTGCAGCGAGTGCGCCACCGCCAGCGGCTCGCGGTGCACGATCACGGCGCAGGCGTCTGTGACGGCGCCGTCCCAGGCGGGCCAGGTCAGGCACAGGCGCGGGTCCTTGAGCAGCCAGGGACGCCGCGTATCGAGGCGTCCGACGATCGCGCCCAATTCGCGCGCAGACCGGTCGTCGACGGGCTGCCCGGCATCGAGCCACGGGACGGGATTCAGCCAGGACGCGCCGGCCGCGGCGAACAGCGCATCGTTGAGTTCGACGACGTCACGCCGTTCGAAGAAACCCCGTGGGTTGTCGTCGGCCGGCGGTATCAGCTCCGATTCCGCGCCGACGTGCAGGCCGAGCTGCGCCAGCAGGCCGGCGCAGGCCGAGGTGCCGGAGCGGTGCATGCCGAATACGATGAGGGCGTGGCGTCGTGGCACGAAACAGCGGGCTCGGTTTGAGGATTAACCGGTGATTATAAGCGAGGCGGAGGCTCGGATTCTGCCTGGCAGAATGCCGGATTCGCCGGCCTCAGCGATCGCCGAAGCGCGCCAGCAGCTCGTCGTTGCGGTGCCGGGCGCGGTCGTAGAGGGTCCGGTCGCGGGTGTTGCAGCTTTCGATCCGGCGCCGCAGATCCGGTGTCAACTGCGCGCCGACGCCGGCCATCGAGTCGCTCACGCGCCGCGGCTCCGGCAGCGCCACGTCCTCCCGGCCGAGCCAGCGGCGGATCGCGCGCAGCGAGGCGTCGTAGCGCTCGGTGATGCCGATGACCGCAAAGCGCTCGAGCGGTACGCCGAGCAGGTAGCGGCTGTACAGCTCGTGAAAGCGCGGTTCGCGGGCGAAGCGCTCGAGGCCCCAGTCCTCGTCGTGCAGGCGCCGGTGGATCGGGCCGAAGTCGGCCTCCGGGAGCTGCTTCCAGTACCAGTAGTGCGACACCAGGCGTGCGACCGGGTCGCGCATCCAGGTCAGCAGGACGCAGCGGCGCACCGTGTACACGTACTTGCAGGGCAGGAAATGGCCGTGCACGCAGTGCACCCCATGCAGACTGCCACGCGCGCGGGACAGCAGGGCCAAGCCGAGTCGTGCCGGTGCGGCGTGGCGCATCGGGCGATCCGCCGAGTCGATGCGCAGCGCGTCGCCGTAGGCCCGTTCGAGGAAGCGGCGGAAGGTGGCGCCGCCGGTCTTCGGCAGGTGTACGGACAGCAGCAGCTCGCCACGGCCCGGCGCTGCGTGGACGCTGTCGTCGAATTTAACTAGGCTGGCGATCGTTCAGGGTCCGGTGTACGTGCATGCTGCTGCGACAAGTGTTTACCCGGGCGCGCCGGGTGCTGGCCCCGGCCCGCCCGGGAACGACGGTTCCTGCCGGCGACCTTCCCGGAGCGCTCGCGCACGGTGCGCCGGCCGGATTCGCGCCGCTGTCGTACGTCGAGTCCGCCCTGTCCGCCTGCGAA
>CAZOUC010000004.1:9119-10202 GCA_964582825.1 uncultured Enterobacteriaceae bacterium
CGCCTGGCTGACCGGCCAGGGCATCCAGCGGCCGCCGCACCAGGTCGCTGAACTGTACTTTCTGCTGCAGAACTTTGCCAGCCACGCCCTGGTGCACCGCGCCGCTCTGCTCAAGCTCGGTGACTGTGGCGTCTGGGACCGCCTCGCGCCGGCCATCGACGTGGTCGAGCGCCGTCTCCTGCGGCTGCCCGGAGAGCCCCTGGCGCTCGACTTCGCGACCTCGGAGCGGCCAATGTCCGCATACCGGTATGCGGCCGAGCAGGACCTGCCGCTGGCCAGCGTCGCGGTTACGCTGCCGGTGGTGCCGGCGCAGCTCGATGCGCTGGGCGAATACCTCGGCGCGCGGTCCGACGTGCAGCTCGATCTGCTGCTGTTCGGCTCCCGCAGTGAAGTGCGCCGCGCCCGCGACGCCCTGGCAACCCGGTTCTCCGCGGCACCTGCGGTCGACGCGGCCGTGGACTGCGCCGACCGCGGGCTGAGCCTGCACCTGCTGAGCGTCGACCGGGCGTGAGCGAAACGCCGCCCGTCAGACTGCGACCGGTCGCCTTCGACGAGATCGCGCTCGAGGTCCGAACGTTTGATCAGCCGGCCGCCGCCTGCGAGTACCTGGCCCTGGCCGCTGCCGAGGCGGTGCCGCCGCGGGACCCGTGGTTTGCAGCGGGCTCGGTACCGCCGCACTTCGGCGACCGGTTCCACCAGGACCAGTCCCTGCTGCCGCCGCTCGGTATCCTGCGCCTGAACCGTGCATGGGTACTCGGTCGGGGGCTTCCGGTCACGGCAAACGGCGAGCTGCTGACCGGCCAGGCCCTGGGTGTGCGCCCCGAGCGCCTGGTGCATCCACGCTGGCAACTGCCGCTGACGCCGAGGGCGGACGGCGATTACGACTGCGCCGCGCCGGCGCGCGTGCGCGACCTGCCCGGTCGCTCGCTGCTGCTGTGCAAGCGCGGCGACCACATCTACGGCCACTGGCTGCTCGACATGCTGCCGCGCCTGGCGCTGCTGGCGGATGCCGGCGTCGACTATGACCGCATCCTGCTGTCCCGGCACGCGCCGGCGTACGTCGATGCGCTGCTGGCAGCCTGC
>CAZOUC010000004.1:10212-20082 GCA_964582825.1 uncultured Enterobacteriaceae bacterium
CCCTGCTGCGCTTCGACGAGCAGAACGAGGCGCTGCGCTGTGAACAGCTGCTGCTGCCGACCCTGGCGCGTCTCGAATCGGCGCTGGCGCCGCGCCTGGCAACTTTTTTTTCGGCCCTGCGCGCCGCGCCGGGCGATGGCCCGCGGCGCCTGTTTCTCAGCCGCCGGGACTGGTCGACCGGCAAGCGGCGCCTGGTCAATCTCGACGCGGTGGCCGCGGTGCTGCGATCACACGGCTTCGCTGAAGTCCGGCCCGAGACGCTCGATTTCTCCGCCCAGCGCGCCTTGTTCGCCGGCGCCGGAATGATCGTCGGCGAATTCGGCTCGGCGCTGCACAACAGCCTGTTCGCAGCGCCCGGCACGCGGGTGCTGGTGCTGCAGGGCAACCAGACCGTCAGCAGCATCCAGGCCGGCATCGGCCGCCTGCTCGACCAGCCGACCGGCTACCTGTTCGGCGAGGCCTTCAATCGTCGCGGCAACAGCCTGAACGGCGACTACCTGGTGGATACGCAACTACTGGAGCACGTTCTCGATGAGCATTTCACCTGACACCAGCGTCGACATCGACGCGATCGCGGCCGATACCCGCAACCGGATCGAGGCCTACGCGCCCGTGCGGCGCCAGAAGATGCCCTTTCCCTGGGAATCGGTATTCGTGTGGTGCGCGCTGCTGTCGCTGCAGAAGGCGGCGGGCACCCGCGGCGACCTGCTCGAAGTCGGCGTCGCCAAGGGCGGAACCGCGCTGCTGTCGCTGCAGAGCTGCGTCGAGGACGAACGCCAGCAACTCGTCGATCACCTGCGCGATCCGGATTTCGACCGCGCGCTGGCGCTGCTCGACGATGCCCTGCAGGCGCGTGCGACGTTCCATGAGCACGACAGCGCCGCGCCCGAGCTGGCGCCCCTGGAAGCCGGCCGCTACCGCTGGATCCACATCGATGCCGGTCACCTGCGCGAGCAGGTCGCCGGCGACCTCGCCCGCTTCGCGCCGGCGCTGCAGGAAGACGGCCTGCTGGTCCTCGACGACGTGTTCGAGATCCGCTGGCCCGGCGTGACCGAGGCGATGCTGCAGTTCTTCTCGCCCGACGACTCGCCCTGGCTGCCGGTGCTGCTGGCCAACCGCAAGGCCTATTTCGCGCGCCGCGAGAGCGCGGATGCCTGGCTGAGCCTGCTGAGCCAGACCCTGGACGCCGTGCTCGGCCCGCTCGGTAAGCTGCGTCACTGGCAGGCGGCCTTCCTCGGAGGTATGCCGCACGTGGTCAAGCTGTCGCCCGACCGCGCGATGCTGGCCGAGTTGCCGCCCTGAGCGTCAGGGCAGGGCAAGTACGCGACTGTCGGGGAAGGCCTCGGCCAGGTAGCTGAAGTGACGGCGGTAGTGGCGGCGCCAGTCAATCCCGTCGTCACCGTCGTAGAGCGCATCGATCGATACCGGGCTCGGCCGTAAACTGCGCGGCTGCGCGCCGGCGGGCGCGACGAGCGGATCGGCGCCGTCGAGAGCGCGCGTGGTCGCGTCTGTCGGGGTCAGCTCGAGTTCGTCGAACAGGGCCAGCAGCCGGCCACGGTCGGCGGCCAGGCGCTCGTAGCGCAGCACGCGCCACTCCGGGTGTTGCCGCTGCATCGCCAGCACGAAGCGGCAGTTGAAGTCGACGAAGCGGGTCGCGCGTTCGAGGTCGTCGAGTTCCTGCCAGCCGGCCGGGTCGAAGAACGGCTCGAAGCCCGCATCCAGCGCGCGCAGGCGTTCGGCCAGCAGCGGCTGACCGGAGATCGCCAGCCAGCTCAGGTTGCGCGCCCAGCCCAGGCGCAGCAGGCTGCGGATCACGCCGACCGGGTGGCGCAGCAGCAGCAGGGGCCGGCAGCCGAAGGCATCGGCCAGCCACTCGCAGGAATACAGCGCGGTCGGGTCCTTCAGCACCACCGTCACCGGTGTGCCGCGCTTCCGGTGGCGGCGGAATCGGTCGATCTCGTCGAACAGCGGCGCCGCGGTCGGCTCTTTCCAGCGACCCTTCACGTCCGGCTCCAGCGCCAGAACGCGCGCCATGAAGTGCGCGTGCACCGGCCCGTTGTGCGCGTCGAGGTAGTAGTGCGCCAGGGGTGTCGGAAAGGCCGTGTTCCAGGCCGCGTTGGGGTTGAAGGGCTCGTGCACGTAGAACGCGTTGCGCGCCGTGGCGAGCAGGCGACCGAGCCAGGTCGTCCCCGAGCGGATCGACCCGGTCACCAGGATCGGAGCGGCAAAGCGCACAGCTCAGCTCCAGTCGTCGATCGGGAACGGCAGCATGCCGCGCAGCCTACGCCTTTCCGGCCGGAAATACAGCCGCAGCAGAGGACGCACCCAACGCTCGCCGCGGGTCGGCTCGGGCCGTGGTTCGGGCTCGCCGGCACCGATCTCATGACCGAGCTCGTCGATACCGAGAAAGCGGAATGCCGTGTTCAGCGTCTCGGCATGGTGCGTGCGCAGGGCCTCGGTCTTCAGCAGCAGCACCTGCTCGCGCGGAAAGAAGCGCGACAGGTGCTCGAGCTGGCGCGCGTAATGGCTGCGATCGAGGTAGCTGTGATGGCGCGACGGCGCCCAGCGCGAGCGGTTGCCGCGGTCCGCTTGCAGGCGGCTGCGTTCGGCCAGCAGGGCACGCCACAGCGGCAGCGACTCCTTACCGCGGCCGCGCTCCATGCGGTAGTGAGAGATCGACCGTTCCACCGGGTCGCGCAGCAGTACGATCAGCTTGAGCTGCGGGTTGTAGCGGTACAGGTCCTCGACGACGTACGGCAGCCAGAGATAGACCGGCGTCGCCTCCCCGACCAGCGGCTGACCCGTGTAGTTGCCGATCCGCGCGCGATATACCGCATCGACCTGTTCGACCGACTGCACCCCGGGCCAGTGCTCGTCGTCGAACACGTGCAGTTCCTTGTCCTCGGCGAGGCAGACGTCCGGGTGCTGACCGAGGAAGCGGGCGAAGGCGGTGGTGCCGCATTTCTGGGCGCCGATGACGAGGAAGTTGACGAACGGAACAGCCATCGCTAGCAAGATGTCGGGTTGGCCGCGCCGGACTGGCGCGCGGCAGCGGTGGGCGGACGGGGCTCGAACGCGCCGGCGGAACTATGCCAAAATAGCGCCCTTCCCGAAAGCAATCATCGACCCTGCCCGCGGCTGTATGCTGGCGTGGACCATGTTACCCGGAGATAGCGACAACAACCTGGATGGCCTGAGCACGGACGAGCGACTGCGGCGCCGCATCGCGCAGCTGCGCGATACGGCCGATTTCCCCGGAGCAGCGCCCCGCAGGCGGGTTTTGATCCTCTCCACGCCGCGCTGCGGCTCGTCGATGTTCTGCGACGCGCTGGGCAAGACCGGCTCGTTCGGCGAGCCGCTCGAGTGGTTCAACGGCCGCTACATCAGGGCCTACGCCGCCGTTCACGGCTTGCAGCAGGTCGATGTCGACTCGTACCTCGATTGGATCCAGCGCAAGACGACGTCGGCCAACGGCGTGTTCTCGGTCAACATGCACATCGAACAGGTGCTCGAACTCAGGCATCTGAACGTCAATGTGTTTCGCCTCGATTTCGACCACGTCTACTACCTGTATCGCAAGGACAAGCTGCGGCAGGCGATTTCACTGGCCCAGGCGCTGAAATCGGATCAGTGGGCCGCGGGAGTCCGCCCGAAGGAGGGCGCCGGCGACGTCAGCCACGCCGACATCACCCATGCACTTGCCCAGATCGTGCAGGGCGACGACTACTGTCGCCGTGAGCTCTGGGACCGTGTTGATCGGGAATTCAGTTACGAGTCGTTCAGCGACGACGGCTGGGAGGAAAGCCTCCGGACCGTGCTGGCCGATCTCGACCTGCCCATTCCGGAAAGCGGTTTCCGGACCGACTACGCCCGCCAGGCCGGGCCGCAGCGCGACGCCGTACTGGAGGACTTCCTGCGCTATCTCGGGCAGGAGCCGGCATCCTGAAAGGCGTCGACACCCGCGTCACCGATGGCGCCTGCAGCGGCGATCGACTGCCAGGGTGCTGACCGGGAGCGTCGTAAACGCGATAGAATGCCGGTTTCGGGCTGAACGATCTGACCGGTCGGACAAACCGCCCGGGCCGAGGCCGCTCATTGCACGAGCCGGCGATCGGCGGATTCGCCTTCGACCCAGCATCAGGGCCCAGCGGCACCGTGAACACCTGCGTCATTCACATCGGAGCTCCGAAGACCGGCAGTACCGCGATCCAGCGCTACCTGTTCGAGTCGCGGTCGGCGCTGGCGGCGCAGGGCTGGGATTATCCGGACATCAGTCTCCGCGGCTTCGGCCACCACGACCTGGCGTTCGCGCTGGCGGACGTGTCGCCGGACTGGGCCACGCCCGGACCGCTGGCGCGCGACGAGCTGATGCAGCAGGCTGTTGCGGTGCTGGGCGCCGCCGGGCGCGATATCGTGCTCAGCAGCGAGAACCTGTACCTGTTTCCGGCGCCGGATTCGCTGCGCGAGCTGCTCGAGCGATCCGGCGTGCTCGAATCACACCGGATTCGGATCGTCGCCTACCTCAGGCGCCAGGATCTCGCACACGAGAGCTGGTACAACCAGGCCGTCAAGGCGCAGGGGTTCTGCGGCACCATCGAAGACAGCCTGGGTCAGTTCGACGAGCTGTGGGATTACGCGGCTCGGCTCGAGCCGTGGCTGAACGTCTTCGACGACCAGGATGTCGTGCTCGCCGACTACGACGAGTGCCGGGTCGATCTGGTGGGGCATTTTTGCGGCGTGGCCGGCCTGCCCGCGCCGCAGGACGCGTCGAGCGTCGCCCGGGAGATCAATACGAGCCTGAACAGGGACCTGCTCGCGTTCCAGCGCGCGATCAATCGCCTGCCGCTGAGCAACGTGGAAAAGCGCCGTCACCACAAGTCCCTGATGGAATTGACCCGCCGATCCGCTGGCCTCGGCCTGTTCGACGAGTCACCGCTGATCGACGCCGGCCGCCGCCGGCAGATCCTGGCCCGCTACGAAGCGGGTAACGTCAGCCTGGCGCGGCGCTGTTTCGGGCGCGACCGGCTGTTCGCGGCACCGGGCGGCGATGACGCCGACGCCACCGGCTCGGTCGAGGGGCTGAACGAGGAGAAAATCCTGCAGATTCTGTACTGGATTCTGAGTCGCGATGCAGAAGGTGTCGAGCGGCTCGAAGGAGACCCGGGTTGAACCGTTACTTCTATGACGAACACGCCAGGACCTGTGACGACGAGGACTTCTGGGGCCAGGTCAAACGCACGGTCAATGGTCAGCCGGTCGACCAGCACCAGATCGACCTGATCGTCTCCGCGATCTGTGCCGGCCTGGACATCCAACCGGAGGACTGGCTCCTCGACCTGTGCTGTGGCAACGGCGCGCTGAGCAGCCTGATTTTCCGCCGCTGTCGCGGCGGCCTCGGTGTCGACCTGTCGGAACGGCTGGTCGAGGTGGCCCAGCGCCACTTCGAGGTGGCCGGTCGGGAAACGTACCGGCACGGCGACGCGCTGGCCTTCGTGGCCGGAGAGTCGGCCACGGACTCGTTCACCAAGGCGCTGTGTTACGGCTCGTTCTGCTACTTTTCGCGGGACGAATCGCGCGATTTCCTGCGCAATCTGCAGCGACGCTTTCCGTCTGTCACTCGCGCCTACCTCGGCAACATCGCCGACCTGGACCGCATCTGGCGCTTTTTCAAGCCGGACGCTTACCAGCCCGGTATCGAGAACGATCCCGCGTCGCCGATCGGTGTGTGGTGGTCCCAGGACCAGTTGCGCGACCTGGCCGCAGCGGGCGGCTGGCATGCCGAGTTCTTCCAGCCCCCCGACGACTTCTACGCGGCGCATTACCGCTTCGACGCGATTCTCACGAGGGTCGACGGTGACTGACGGCCCCGGAATCGGTCAGTTGGCGCAATTCGGCGGCCGGCCGCTGTTCGAGACGATTCGCATGACCGGCCAGCTGGACGTGCCGGACCCGCAGCGCTTCCGCGAGTCGGTCAGGAACATCTTTGCTGCCCGGAGAATAACCAACGACGGCCCCTGCGTCCGCGAGCTCGAGTCGCGTCTTGCCGATTACCACGGCGTCGGTAACGTGGTCGCCATGACCAACGCCTGCTTTGCCATCATGCTGGCGCTGCGGGCTTTCGGCGACGGCGGCCGGCGTCGGGTCATCATGCCCTCGTTCAGCTACCGGGGCTTGCCACACCTGGCGCGCTGGGCCGGCCTGGAGCCCTGCTACGTCGACGTCGAGGCGGAATTCCACACCATCGACCCGGCCCGCCTCGACGCGGCGATGCCCGACGATGCGGCCGCGATACTCGCCGTGCACAACCCCAACGGATTGTGCGACGTCGACCGGCTGGAGAATATCGCGCGGCGCCACGGCGTGCCGCTGATGTTCGATTCCGTCTACGGCATGGGCGCGCGCTGGAACGGTGAGCTTATCGGTCGTTTCGGCGACTGCGAGGTATTCAGCCTGCACGCGACCAAGCTCATCAACGGCTTCGAAGGCGGCTACCTGACCACCGACGACGACGGCCTGGCCGAACTGCTGCGGCGACAGCGCAACTTCGGTATCGAGGACGACGGCTCGATCAGCTCGCTCGGTCTCAATGCCAAGCTCAATGAACTGCACGCCGCCATGGCCCTGCTCAGCCTCGAGCAGATCGACGCGATTCTCGAGCGCAATCGACAGCGCTGCGATGCGTACCGACGCGTGCTCGAGGACGTGCCGGGCCTGTCGCTCGCCCCGTACCAGGAACACAGCAATCGCGGCCTGGTCCTGGTCGAGGTCGACGAGTCGTTTCCGCTGACGCGAAAACAGCTCATCACCCTGTTGCGCGCGGAGAACGCCCTGGTGCGTCCCTATTACGATCCGCCCTTGCACGTCCAGGACCGGCAGGGGGCCGTGGCAGGGCAGGGGCTGCCGGTCACCGATTCGCTGCGTCATCGATTCGTACAGATGCCGGTCGGCGCGTTCGTCAGCCTCGACGACATCGAGCGTCTTGGCGCCTACCTGCGCAGGCTTTTCGAGCTCGGTCCGCAGCTGCGCGCCAGGCTCGATAACGAGGAGTCCGCCAGGTGAACGACCGCGAGCGCCCCATTCACGTCGGCCAGCTCAACTTTCCGGAGTGCGACCGCTTGCTCGAGGCCATCGACGGCATCTTCGAGCGCCGCCACTACGCCAATCACGGGCCATTGGAGCGCGAGCTGGACCGCCGACTCGCGGAGCGACTCGGTGTGCGGCACGCCGTTTCCGTGACCAACGGGACCGTGGCGATCATGCTGCTGCTCAGTTGCCTCGAGCTCGAAGGCGACGTCATCGTGCCGTCGTTCACCTTTCCCGGTACCGTTCAGGCCCTGAGCTGGTGCGGCCTGGAGCCGGTGTTCTGTGACGTCGACCCGGTGACGCACAATCTGTCCGCAGAGCTCGTCGAACCGCTGATCAGGCCGGGACGGACCGCGGCGGTGCTCGGCGTGCACCTGTGGGGTCGGCCCTGCGACCCGGACGGTCTCGAAGCGCTCTGCGCCCGTTACCAGATTCCGCTGCTGTTCGACGCGGCGCACGGTTTCGGTTGCGAGCACCGCGGCCGCCCGGTCGGCAACTTCGGCCTTGCGGAAACCTTTTCGATGCACGCGACCAAGGTGCTCAACGGCGCCGAGGGCGGCTGCATCACCACCAATTCGGACGAGCTGGCGGACCGCCTGCGCACCAGCCGGACCTTCCACGAGACCGAGGCGCGCGCAGCGGTGCCGCTGCGCCTGAACGCGAAGATTTCCGAGATGCAGGCCGCCATAGCCCTGTGCAGCCTCGACGAACTGGACCGGAACATCGCCGACAACCGCGCCCGCTACGAACGCTACCGCGAACGCATCACCGGGCTGCCGGGTGTGCGCTTCGTCGACTATGCCGGTGATGAACCGAACAACTACCAATACATCGTGGCCGAAGTGCAGGCCGCACCGGGTGCGCCCGACCGTGACGGGCTGCTCGAGGCCCTGAAAGGTCGCGGGATTCTCGCGCGCCGCTATTTCTACCCGGGCGTTCACCGTGCCGAACCGTATGCGTCCTCGCCGTGCGGGCAGGTAGAACTGCCGTCGACCGACGAACTGGTCCGCCGACTGTTCCAGCTTCCCACCGGCAAGGACCTGCAGCTGGCCGAGGTCGATCGTATCTGCGACGCGCTGCGTGACGTGCTCACCTGACTCGCCCGCGCAGAGAGCAGGACGCACTCATGACCCTCGGCATCATGCAGCCCTATTTTTTTCCATACCTGGGCTACTTCGATCTGATCAACCGCTGTGACCGCTGGGTCGTCTTTGACGTGGTCCGTTACGGGCGACGGACCTGGATGAACCGTAACCGCATTCTCGACCAGGGCGGCGGCTGGCAGTACCTGTCCGTCCCGGTGGAAAAGCCGCAGAGCGGCGCGCTCATCCACGAGGTTCGGGTGCAGGACAAGGACGCTGTGCACAAGAGCCTGCGCGGCAAGCTCGGCCTGTACCGTGAACATGCGCCGCACTACCGAGCGGTGCTGGGGATCCTCGACGAAACGTTCGCATCGGCGGGCGACAGCCTGGTCAGCCTGAACGTCTCTTCGCTGGCGAGCGTGTGCCGTTACCTGAAGATCGACTTCCGGCCGATCGTCTACTCCGAGCGGACAGATCGCATCCGCTCGGTGGCGCATGCCGGGCACTGGGCGCTGGAAATCGCCCAGCAGCTCGAAGCCACGCAGTACCTCAATCCGCCCGGTGGCCGGGAGATCTTCGATCCGGTCGACTTCGAGCAGGCCGGGATCGAATTGCGGTTCAGCGACCCGCCGCGCCTGCGCTACGATACCGGTCCGTTCCCGTTCGAAGAAAACCTGTCGATTCTCGACGTGCTGATGTGGTGCGAGCCTGCGGCCGTCCGGTCAGCGCTCGAGGCCAACCGGAGCCGGTACGTCGACTGGCAGACGGGGGAGAGCCTGGAAGCCAACTGAATTCAGTCGTTCGCCCGGTCCTGCAGCACCGGGCCGGTCGGCGATCGTGGAGACAAGATGAGCCAACAAGCCGTCAGCTTTGAGCAATTCGAGAACAGCGCGTTCGAGCACGACTGGCCAGCGTTCGAGCGGGCGCTGCCGGCGATGATCAACGGCGTGGCGCAGCGGCTGGCGCAGGCGCCGGGAGACCCGGCGTCCAGGGGCCTCGCGACCAGGACGGCGGCTGTGCTCGGCACGCACATCACCTGTCGACGGCAGCCGCCGCCCGAGGTGCTGGCGGCGCTGGTGCTGCTCGGTGTGCAGTGGCGGGAGATCTTCCGTGCCAGCGGCTACGGCTCGCCGGCCCACCTGCGCTCGATTCTCGGTGACTACGGCAATACCGGAACGATCACGCTGGACGGTGCCGACGAGGTGGCCCGCTTTGCCGTCACCCTGACCCTCGAAGCGATCAACGATCAGACTCTCGGGATGCTGCGGGACCGGCTGCCGGCCGGCTTCGTGCGCAAACTGCTGCTGTCACTGCTGTGCGACCCGCCGGGCGACAACGAGCTCGCCGAGGCGAGCCGGCGCGAGCTGATGGCATCTCCGCTGATTCGCAGCAGCGCGCCCGACGACCTCGATGTGGAGCTGAGCGCGCGTCTGTGGCAGCGTTGTGCCGGCGAGGATCACGAGGCGTTCGCTCGCGGGCAGCGGGCCGCGTCGGCGACGATCGAGGCATGGCTCGGAGAGTCGCTGACGACCCCTCTTCCGGAGGCCGAGCCAGGCGGGCGCCCCATCCTGATCTATGCGCCGGACCCGGCGACCGATGCGACGGCCATTGCGCGCCGGATAGAGGGTGTCGCGGCACGGGCCCAACCGCTCCTGCTGTTGGCCGCGAGCGACCCGGTTCCGGCCGGCGTGAGCGCGGAGCGAAC
>CAZOUC010000005.1:0-19346 GCA_964582825.1 uncultured Enterobacteriaceae bacterium
AGCCCCGCCACGTCTTCCTCGCGGCGGCGCGGGTCGGCGGCATCGAGGCGAATCGCAGCCGCCGTGCCGAGTTCATTTACGACAACCTCGCGATCCAGACCAACGTGATTCACCATGCCTGGCAGACCGGCGTGGATCGTCTGCTGTTTCTCGGCAGCTCCTGCATCTATCCACGCGAGGCGCCGCAGCCGATGCAGGAGGAGGCGATGCTCAGCGGACCGCTCGAACCGACCAACGAGCCCTATGCCGTCGCGAAAATCGCCGGGCTGAAAATGTGTGAAGCCTACAACCGACAGTACGGCACGGATTTCAGAACCGCCATGCCGACCAACCTCTACGGACCGAACGACAACTTCGATCTGACGCAGTCACACGTGATCCCCGCCCTGGTCCGCAAGTTCTGTGACGCCACGGCAGCGAACAGCGAATCGGTGGAAGTGTGGGGCACCGGCCAGGTTTACCGGGAGTTCCTGCACGTCGATGACCTTGCCGACGCCTGCCTGTTCCTGATGTCGCAGGACAAGGCGCAGTTGGACCGCGTCCTCGCCCTTGATCGCCAGCACGTCAACGTCGGCAGCGGCGAGGACATCACCATCCGCCAACTCGCGGAAACCATCGCGAAGCTGGTGAACTACCGTGGGCGGGTCGTATTCAACCCGAACTATCCCTCTGGCGTTCCGCGCAAGCTGCTCGACTGCAGCCGCATGCAGTCGCTCGGCTGGCGGCCCCGTATCAGCCTGGAGCAGGGGCTCGCGCAGACCATCCGCTGGTACCGCGACCACGTCGGCACGACGGACAGCGCCGGATGACACCGGCCGTGGCCGGACGACCGCTGCGGCTGCTGTTTCTCTGCAAGCGGGCTCCCCAGAACCGGGACCTGTTCGAGCGACCGTACGGCCGTTTCTTTCACCTGCCTCGAGCGCTGGCCGCGCGCGGCCACGTGGTGCATCTGCTGCTGGCCGATTACCGCGGCGGCGAGCCCATCGCGGCACAACGTGACGGACTGCACTGGCACTCCGAGCCGCTGCGCCCTTTGCCGTGGACATGGCTGCGCACCGCGCAACGCCTCGCCAAGGCGCTCGAACCGGACTGGATCATCGGACTGTCGGATACCTGGTACGGCATCGCTGCCGGCCACCTGGGTCGCACGAGCGGTGCGCGCGTGATGGTCGACGCCTACGACAACTACGAAGCCTACATTCCGGCCGCCTGGCCCCTGCACTGGTTGTGGCGACGGGCGCTGGCCCGGGCCGACCTGCGCTGCGCCGCCGGCGCGCCCCTGCTGCAATTGATGGGTACCGGCAGGTTGCGTGGGCGGGACCTCGTCGTGCCGATGTCGGCGGACCCGATTTTCCAACCCATGGACAAGATCGAGTGTCGCCGGCAACTCGGTCTCGAGCCCGGCGCAACCCTCGTTGGCCATTCCGGTTCGCTGCATGGCTCACGCGATGCCGCGGCGATGCTCGGCGCAATGCACCACTTCCAGGACCGATTCCCGCAGTGCCGCTTCGTGTTCTCGGGCCGCGGCAGCGATCGCCTGAAGCTGCCCGCGAACGCGGTTCATCTCGGATACATTGCCGACGACCTGATGCCCGCGCTCGTCAATGCCATGGATGCGGTGATCTCTGCCAATCGCAGCGATGCCTTCGGCGAGCACAGCTACCCGGTCAAGCTCTACGAGGCGGCCGCCTGCGGAGTGCCGTTCGTCACCTCCAGCACGCGATCGACGCGCTGGATCACCGGGAACGACGAGAGATTCCTGTACGAGGCGGGCAACGCGCGGGACCTGGCGACCAAGCTGCACAAGCTGCTCGATGCCCCGACGACCGTTTCCGGCATGGCCGTGAGCTGGGAAGCCTCTGCGCTCAGCTTGTGTGATGCCCTGGTGGACGCGACATAGGCTGTCCACGCAGCCGCTCAGTCGGCGCGGTTTCCAGTGGCGCGACCGCGGAGCAGGTTGCCGATGAAGAACCGGCTGACCTTCATGTCACGAAAGTGGACCTGTGATTCACGGTAGTCGAATGAGCAATAGACCAGTCCGACCAGGTTGGCCAGCACGCCGGGAAACACCGCCACGCACCAGGCCTTGAACGCGTCCCAACGCGACGTGACCCGCGGCCTGACCCAGTTGCGGTATTCGACCAGGGAATAGGTGCCCTTCGCTCGATAGAAGAACAGGCTCCTGACGCTTCGCCAGGGCTGCAGCGGGTGAACCTGCGTCCGCACGTTCTCGGAGATGGCATCGAAGGAATGCAGCAGTTCGGTCAGGCGGACCATGTAGATTTCGAACTCGCGAGGCCGCCACTGGGTATTGCCGAAGCGAACCGACACGTAGTCGGTGGCCAGGGCGATCGCCCGGAACGGCAGCGGCGCCTGGAATATCACACCGATATGGATGAAATTCGAACCGAAGTACGGCTCACGCTGCCGTGCCATCCACTCATCACGCCGGATGACGACCGCTCCGATATACCCAAGGTGGCCGACACAGTCTCGAAACAGGGCATCAATGTCACCGGCCTCGAAGACCCGGTCTTCACGGATCGCCAGGCGGTTCGCCACGATCGTCTCGCTGAGGTCGAAACTGACCAGTTCGGTGTTCACCACGATCAGGCCGTAGTCCTCGCGAATGCGGGCCAGGACGGCGTCGATCGCCCCCGGTTTCAATAGATCGTCATCGGACATCAGCCAGCAGTATCGACCTCGAGCCTGCACGACGGCGCTGTCGTAATCGCGGTCCACGCCGTAGTTCGTGTCCTGGCGTACGTAGCGCAGGCTGGGCACGCGCTGCTGCAACTCGGCGATGACCCGGTCCGTACCGTCCGCAGACCCGCCGTCGAGCACCACGATCTCGACCTCGTCGGACATCTGACCGGCAATCGATTCGATCGTCGCAGCGATGAAATCGGCGCGATTCAGGGTCGCGATACAGACGGAAAGCGTGGGGTTCATGCGGGCTTTTCGAATACCAGGCCGACAACGCCTTCACCCGGCAGCTCGCCGGGGTGCGCGAAACGGCGGAATTCCCTTGCCATCATCAAGGGTTCACGCCAGTAAGGATAGTAGGCATCGGCGCGCTTACGCTGCGAATTCGCCTGCAGCATGCCGGCCGACACCTCGCCGAACACCACCAGCTGCGCGGGTTCGCCGGTGACGGCGAAGACCTTGGCGCGCAACAGATCGAGGTCGTACAGGCGCTGCCAGAAGACGTAGCCCTGTTCGTCCCGGTCGAGTATTCCCCAGTGGTCGAGGTCGATGAACTGCTCCTCGGCCTTTGCGCTGGCGGGCACAGTAAGCACCAGGACGCCCCCGGGTCGCAGAGCGCGCCACATCGTTTCGACGGCCTCGCGGTCCTCCGGGATGTGCTCGAGAACCGAGATGGACAGCACGGCATCATAGCTGCCCGGCTCGAAGTCGAGATCGGTGATCAACCGGTGGTGCAGCTCCGCACGCACTGCGAGTCCGGTCGCGTCGAGCAGGCCCCGCGTCTGCGCCAGGTCATCGGCATCGGGATTGAGGAACGCCAGCCGCAGGTCCGGTCGGGCCGCCAGCAGGCTGACCGGCAGCAGGCGCGGCGAGGACACGTCGAGGCAGCGCCGCAGCGAACGTCCCGCCAACGCTTGCCAGGCAAAATCGAACTCGAAATACCTCGTCGACTCCATCGGCATGAACAGCAGATGGAACAGCTCGTAGGCCGACAGTCGCTGGCCGCCCGGCATCAGCGACCGCAACGCCAGGCGCAGGGCCCGCCATCGGAAGCCGAGCCCGGGGCCGCCTGCCAGCGCGGCGCCGGCCCAGTACAAAGGCCCCAGGACCGGTCCCTTGAACGAGTGAAACAGGGCGCCGAGGCGCGATCTCGGCGCCCGCTCCGGCACGCGAATGAAGGTCTTTTCGGTCATGGTGATTCCGCAAGCATCCGGCGCGGCCGTCGCAGCAGCTCCCGGCGCAGCGCCGGCGTCGCGGCCAGCGCCATAGAGAAGAACAATCCAGCGGCCAGCAGCAGCTGCGCCAGCCACAGCCAGTCCAGTTCAGCCTGGTGCAGCTGGGTATAGACGATGGCACAGGCGCCGCCAACCAGCACCACCGGAAGCCCCAGGTCTCTGGTCAGCCAGCGCATGCCGTCCCCTCGCAGCAGGCGCCGGTGCGTGAGCGGAACACCGGTCACGAGGTACGCCGCGTTCAGTGCCAGCCAGGTGGTCGCGGCCCCAAGCGCGCCGAACTGCTCGATAGCCCACAGCATCAGGGGAAAGAACACCACCAGCTTGGCCAGGGCCAGCTTGACCGCGAGACTCGTCCAGCCGTGCGCCAGCTGCAGTGCGTGTGGCAGGTGCATCATGCCGTTGAGCGCAGTACCGACCATCAACAGCACCGCCAGCGGGAACACTCGCCGCGCCGTTTCCGCGTCGCCGGTCCACACTTCCAGCAGGGCCGGCCCGAACACGACGACCAGGCAGGTGGTCGGAACGAGCAGCGCGGCCATCAACTGGCTCGCGACGTGATACAGCTGCTGCTCGGCGCCGGGCTTGCCGCTGGCCACCAGAGCGCTCATGCGCGGAAACACGGCAGAAAATACCGGCGTAATGAACAGCTGCAGGCTGCCGGCGACGACCCCGGCCAGCGTGTAGTAGCCCAGTTGTTCGAGCGTCACGAGTTTACTCAGCGCAATCTTGTCCATCTGCGACAGGATGGTGCCCAACACCGCGATCACGCCCAGGCCGCCGGCCAGGCGCTTCACTTCCAGCAACAGGCCGGCTTCGAAACGCGGGCGGGGCCCGCCGCGCCCGGGAAGCCGCCGCCAGAACAGCAGTTGCATCGTCAGCGCCTGCAACAGCGCCGCAAAAAACAGCCAGGCAAAAAACGTGGTGACTGTGGCCGACCAGAACCACAGGGCGAGGATCGCTCCGAAGTTGCTGAGGCTGACAAAGAGAATGCGCAGACCGTTGAACAGAACCTGCTGCTGCATACCGTTGAACCCGTTCTGGTAGAACGTGAAGGGCCACTGGAAGAACAGGACCAGGGCCATCAGGCGAAGCGCCGACTCCAGTTCCGATCCGGTCAGCTCCGCGGTGTTGAACCAGTGCTGTGCGAGCACCGGCGCGAGCAGCATGAAGCCGGCCGCCAGCGTCAGTCCGATGCCCCAGTACACGAGCTCGAGGGTGCGGGCCAGGGAACGGATGCGTGCTTCGCCGGAACCCTGGCCGAGCTGCCGGGCCAGTTCCCGGTTGAGGGTCAGGCCGAAACCCAGGTCGAACACCTGCAGCGAGACCTGGATGGCGAGAAACACGCCGACGAGACCGTAGGCCTCCACGCCGATGAGTCGCACGTATACCGGTACGCAGAGCAATTGGACGACCGCCGTCCAGGACGCTCCTGCGACATTGGCCAGTAGGTTCGTCTTGAGCCGGGACAATAGGGCACCGCGGTCAGCAGGACACAGGAGACGATTTAGGCCGCCAGAGCGACTAAAGTATAGTAAGTTTCGACATCGACGAAGGGCATCACGATGCCAAGTGGTACGACCGACTCCCCGGCAACACCAGCCCCCGGTGCAATCAGCGAGATCGATCGCTGCCGCATATCGGGCAGTTCACACCTGGTTTCGGTGTTGAATCTCGGCGAACAGCACCTGACCGGTGTTTTTCCCCGCAGCCCGGAACAGGCCGTGACCCGGGGGCCCCTGGAGCTGGTCTGGTGCCCGGACAGCGGCCTGTTGCAGCTGAAGCACTCCTACAGCCTGGAGGAGATGTACGGCGACAACTATGGCTACCGTTCCGGCCTCAACGCCTCCATGGTCGAGCATCTGGCCGGCAAGGTCCGAACGCTGGAGCGTGCCTTCAGGCCACGGCCGGGCGATGTCGTCGTCGACATCGGCAGCAATGACGGCACTCTGCTCAAGTCGTACTCCAGCGGCGGAGTGCGGCGTATCGGCATGGACCCGACAGCCGGCAATTTCCTCGATCACTATCCACCGGACGTCGACGTCGTGACTGACTTCTTCTCGGCCGCCGCGTATCGCGAGGTGGCCGGTCAGCAGCGCGCGAGGATCGTGACGTCGATCGCGATGTTCTACGATCTCGAGGACCCGAACGCATTCGTCGACGAGATTCGCCAGATCCTGGCCGATGACGGCGTATGGCACTTCGAGCAGAGCTACATGCCCGCCATGCTGCGCACCAATTCCTACGACACGGTCTGTCACGAACACATCGAGTACTACTCGCTGCAGGTCATCCGCGACCTGCTCGAGGCCAACGGCTTGCGGATCATCGACGTGATCATGAACGGCACCAACGGCGGCAGCCTTGCAGTGACCGCCTGCCACGCCTCGGCGTCCTATTCCCAGAACACGCCCATCGTGGACTGGCTGCTGCAGCAGGAGCAGAACTGGGGACTCAACAGTCCGCGGCCGTACCGGGACTTCGAAGAGCGCGTGTTCAGACACCGCTCCGACCTGCAGCGCCTGGTCCGGTCTCTCGTCGCGGGCGGCAGCCGCGTGCTCGGCTACGGGGCATCGACCAAGGGCAATGTGCTGCTGCAGTTCTGCCAGTTCGGGCCGGATGAAATTCCGGCTATCGCAGAAGTCAACGAGGCCAAGTTCGGAGCGCTGACACCGGGCTCGAACATCCCTATCGTTTCCGAGGCGGAAGCCCGCGCCATGGAGCCCGATTACTTTCTCGTTCTGCCCTGGCACTTCAAGAACGGCATCATTCGCCGGGAACAAGAGTTCCTCGCCAGCGGCGGCAAACTGATCTTTCCGCTGCCGGAAATCGAAATCGTAGGAGACTGATGCCCCGGGCCCTTATCGTCGGCTGCAACGGCCAGGACGGACAGATTCTCTGGCGCCAGCTCGCCGATCGCGGCTATTCCCTGCTCGGCATCAGCCGGCACGGCACGCGGGCACAGGGATGCGACTGGTCGGACGCCGTCGACGTCACCGACGGCGACGCCGTGCGCGGGCTGATCGCGGAATTCCGGCCCGCTGAGACCTACTACCTGGCCGCCTACCACCACAGCTCTCAGGACCCGGCCGTGGACCAGGCTACGCTGTGGGCGCGCAGTTTCGCGATCAACACGCAGGGGTTCCAGAACGTCCTCGACGCGCATTGCCAGGCGAACCGCGACGGTCGCATCTTCTACGCCAGTTCATCACGGGTATTCGGTGCCGCCCGGGCCGGCACCCAGGATGAAAGCACCGCACTGCGACCCGCCTGCCTGTACGGAATCACCAAAGCGACCGGCATGATGCTCGCAGACTACTACCGACGCGACCACGGTCTTTTCGCGTCCTGCGGCATCCTTTACAACCACGAATCCCCGCTGCGTGGCCGCAGTTTCCTGTCGCAGCGCGTCGCACACGGCCTGGTCGCGGTGAAACGCGGCACGGCAACGGAACTCGTACTGGGTGACCTGGACAGCAAGGTCGACTGGGGTTACGCGCCCGACTACACGGAGGCCATGCAACGGATCCTGCAGTGCGATACCGCAGGCGATTTCGTGATCGCCTCGGGCAGCCTCCGTTCGGTTCGTGACATGGTCTCCGTGGCTGCCGGCCTGCTCGATCTCGACTGGCGAAGCTGCGTCGTGGAGGACCGTTCCCTGGTCACCCGTCCGTCTCAGCAGCTGACAGGAGACGCCGGAAAGCTGCGGCGGCTCACCGCCTGGGCGCCGCGCACGACCTTTGAAGAGATGGTTCGAGAGCTGGTGCTCGCCGCGGCCGCGTGTCAGGGCCTGGCGGTCGACTAGTCAGGTCCACTCAAGTTCGAATCGTGCTTGTAAAGCAGCGCCGTGATCTGCTCCGAAATCAGGCCGATCAGGAAAGTCGTCATCGCCGCGGTCAGCAACAGCGCACTCATGTTGGTAAAGCGGCCGCTGGTGGCAAATGTGAACAGGTAGTAGCCGGCCCCGAGAACGAACTGCGCCATCGCCACCGGCAGGAACAGCTTGAACGGGGAGTACAGCGTACACACGCGGAAGATGATCAGCAGGAACTTGATGCCGTCGCGTCCGAGGCGAATGTGCGACTTGCCGCTGCGGCGGTACACCTCGATCGGCTCGTAGGCGACGGAGTAGCCGGAGCGGAAGAAGGCCAGAGTAATCGTCGTCGGGTACGAGAAGCCGTTGGGCAGCAGGAACAGGAACTCGCGGAACTTGCGCGCATCGACCACGCGAAAGCCCGAGGTCAGGTCTTCGATGCGCTGGCCGACGACCCAGCTGCCAAGACTGTTGTACAGGGCATTACCGAAAAAGCGGCTGACCGACGCCTGTCCAGCGGCACGCCGCGAGCCGACCACCATGTCGAAGCCCCGCGCCATTCGGTCAAGCAGTCGTTGAACGTCCGGCCCCCGGTGCTGACCGTCCGCATCGAGAAACACCAGGGTTGCTCCGGCGGCGTGGCGGGCGCCGGTCTTGATCGCGGCGCCGTTGCCCTTGTTGTAGGGGTGCCGCACCACGCGCGCGCCAGCCTGCTCGGCCCGTTCCGCGGTGGCATCGGTCGAGCCGTCGTCGACGACCAGGATTTCGTAATCCGGGTAGCTGGCGGCCAGCACCTGGACGAGATCGGCGATCGAGTTCTGCTCGTTGTAGGCCGGAATGACGATCGACACGGTCGCCTGCGACTCGTCAGTCAAAACCGGGATCTCCGCTGCATCGATGAAACCGGGCTGAAGGCCCCTCAATTGCCCTGCTAAGGTAGCACGTCACGGATCAGAGCGGGCGCGACGCGTTCGTTCGATGATCTCGTACATCTCGTCGACGCTTTCCTGCCAGCGCTGCCGTGCCACGGGACGCCAGGGCCGATGGCTGGCGAGCGCGTCGAGCTTCTGCTCCGCTTCGTCGTAACGACCTTCCGCCGTCAGGATGGATGCCATCGTGATTCCCACGCTGACCGTCGGCCGCAGCGCGAACGCCCTCTCCAGGTGGTGCATGGTGTTGTCGAAATCGCGGTCTGCCGCGTCGAGGCGGGCCAGGACCTCGTGGGCCTGCGCCAGGGTATCCGGGCGCAACTGCGGGTGTTCGTTTGCGAGGATGGCGTTCAACAGGCGGCGCACGCGGGCCTCGGTGATCTGCGTGCAGCTGCCGGCCTCGGCACGGTCCGCCATGCGATCGAGTGATTGCGTGACCACGTGGTGCAGCGGACGGCTCGCCAGGGTGCGCTCGGCCCTGGCGAAGATATCTGCCGCAGCGGGCTGATTGCAGACGATCGCGAGCCGGATCATCTGGTATTCCGGAGTGTCGCCGTGGACGGCCTCCGCCTCGTCCAGGACATCGAGCAGCTGCTGGCCACGCCCGCTCGCCGCGAGCTTGTTCAGGTGCAGCTGAAAGGCCCGTAGCGACTCCGGGTGCTCGTAGTGCCAGACGGTCGACGCCACCAGTGGCTGTCCCCACAACAGGGCGTGTTCGCGCAACACCCAGGCACTGTTGGCGAGCAGGATCGCGCCGATGCCGATGCGAGCCGGGCGGAGTATCGCGGGATGCAGCAGCAGCGCGGCCAGTCCGAAGTACACACCGAAGGCGGGCAGGTAGTTGCGGTGCTCGAAGTACAACTCGAGGGGCACGACGCTCGACTCGAGCACGTGTCCCCACAGGAACCAGAACCAGGCGAACGCGAACACGCGTCCGGCGCCGCGTCTCAGCCACCACGCCGCGGCGCTGATCGCCGGCAGGGCGATGATCGCCACCAGAGTCGTGGCGGGCTCGAGCAACCCTGTTGATACCGGGTAGGCGTCGTGGAATGGCCCCAGGTCCGAACGCACCGGCACGATGAGCAGCCGCAGGTAGTCGAACAGCACCCGGGCCTGCGTCATCAGCCGCTCCGTGAGGGTGAACGAACGCATCTGGTGCTGGGTCACGAAATCACCGAGGTTGACCAGCAGGTAGGTCAGGATCAACAGGGTCGGCACCCACAGGAACAGGGCCCGCCACAGGGCCCACCATCGGCCACCGGCGGATCCGGCCACCCGGGCGAGCAACAGCGATTCGACGAGCAAAACGAAACCGGGCAGCAGCGCCCCGTTTTCCTTGCTCAGCACCGCCAGCAGCGTACCGCCACCGACGCCCGCGGACATCAGCAGCGCGGCACGCCAGGGCCGCTCCACCAGCCGCTCACGCCCGAACAGGTACAGCAGCATGCCGACCAGGCACCAGGTGGCGCTGAACGTCGTCATGCGCTGGATAATCATCAGGCTCGACGACATCAGCAGCGGGCTCAGGCCCCAGAACGCGGCACACAGCAAGGCGAAGGCCGGCGCGCGATCGCGTGTCCAGTCGAGGTACCTCGCCAGGCGCAGGCACAGCCAGTACACCAATACGGTGTTGAGGACGTGCAGCAGCGCGTTTTCGTAGAGGAAGTCTTCCGGGTTGGCCGGCCAGGAGCCGGAGCGCGGCAGGAAGGTCAGCAGGGCGAGCGGTCTGCCGAGCGGCCCGGCGACCCCTCCGAACACGAAGTCGATTGCCGAACGCAGGTCGGTGACGGCGCCGAGACGCTCCAGGTTCCACTCGTCGTCGAACGAAATCCCGAAACCGAAAGCCGTCGAGTACAGGCCGTAGACCAGTGCGCCCAGCGCCAGCAGGACGAAGAACGAGACGAGGGGCCGATTCACAGACAAAAAAATGGCCCGGCGTCGAAACGCCGGGCCATGGGTGGTGTTACCGAGTGGCAAAGTCTAGACGGTGAGTCTAGCCCTTACTTGCAGCTGCTCGGCAGGTATTTCTGGTCGACCGTCGTGCTGGCCCCGGTGCCGCAGCTCCAGGTGACAACGCCGTTTTGCGTGGCAAGGACTTGGAATGCCAGCGTATCGCCTGCGATGGCCGGGTCGGTACCCGTCGAGCCGATCGTGATCACGATCTCGGCCGTGCCCGGGGCGCCGGCCGTCCAGGCGACACCGCGTACCTTGCCCGACGGACCGGTATTGAACGGTGCCGTGGTGCGGTCGAGGTCGCCTTCGGCAGCAAACATTTCCGCTACCGAGGTCTTGGCTTCGGAACCGCGGGCGATGACTTCCGACATCTTGGCGCGGACCGTGTAGTCCTGGTAAGCCGGCAGCGCGACGGCGGCCAGAATGCCGACGATGGCGATGACGATCATCAGTTCGATGAGGGTAAAACCCTGTTGTGCTCGCTTCATTTCTAAGTCTCCCGTTGAAATTGGCCCGGTTGTTGTGTCCGCAGGGCGCGAACTAAGCATAGAGAGTAATTCTCCGCTTGCAAGCCACGATACAAGCGACGTGCCAACTCGCATAGGTTTTCCAGCTTTCTTATTAGAATCAGATACTTGAGTGCGTTTTCGAGTCACCTTGAGGGCGCAGACAGCCGTAGTCGTATCGATCCCGACCGCCGACGGGTGACTCTCAGCGGGGAGATGTGACAAAAATCGTCAGGCCGGCCGGCGAGGAAGGTCACCTTGCGTGAACCGGGTCAGCCCGAGTGCGTACCGTCCCTGCGCCTTCTATACTCTAGTCCGATGGGTACGCCGGCCCAGGCCGCGCAGTGGCTGTCGCGCCAGGCTCCCATTTCTGCGGCTTTTTCTTATACTGCCAGGATGCTTACAGGGGTTATGCATAACGCAGCAGAGGCTACAGCCCGATGAACGCCAGCAGTGCTCCCTTGTCCGGCCTGGCCCGGCGCCTGGTGCAAGACAACATCCTCGCCGAAGACAAGGCCCGCGAAGCCCAGCAGGCCGCACGCTCGTCCGGCCGCCAGTTCGTCACGCATCTGGTTGAGAACGAGCTGGTCGAGAGCCTGTCGGTGGCCGAAGCGGCGGCCGACGAGTTCGGTACGCCGCTGTTCGATCTCGCCGCGTTCAATATGGAGCTCAGCCCCAAGGATCTGGTCGATCCCAAGCTGATCCAGAAGCACCACGCGCTGCCCCTGTTCCGGCGGGGTAATCGCCTGTTCCTGGCGGTATCGGATCCGACCAACCTGCACGCGCTCGACGAGGTCAAGTTTCACACCGGCATCTCCACCGAGGCGATTCTGGTCGAGGAGCAAGCGCTCAGGAAATCGATCGAGAAGTTCATGGAGGCGCGCGACGCCGACATGGGCAGCGCGCTCGACGACCTGGGCGAGGTCGGCCTGGAAGACCTCGACGTCGACGCGGTCGACGAGGACGCGCAGGACGAAGAAGACGCCTCCGGCGTCGACGACACGCCGCTGGTGCGTTTCGTCAACAAGGTGCTGCTCGACGCGATCCGCACCGGCGCCTCGGACATTCACTTCGAACCGTACGAGAAGTCCTACCGCGTGCGGTTCCGCACCGACGGCATCCTGCACGAGGTGACCCGGCCGCCGCAAAACCTGGCGCCGCGCCTGTCGGCGCGCCTCAAGGTCATGTCGCGGATGGACATCTCGGAACGACGCGTTCCCCAGGACGGCCGGATCAAGATGAAGCTGTCGAAGAACCGCGCCATCGACTTCCGGGTCAACACCCTGCCGACCCTGTTCGGCGAGAAGATCGTACTGCGTATTCTCGACCCGACCAGCACCCAGCTCGGCATCGACGCGCTCGGCTTCGAGGAAGACGCCAAGGAGCTGTACCTGAAAGCGCTGTTCCAGCCGCAGGGCATGATGCTGTTCACCGGCCCTACCGGTTCCGGTAAAACGGTGTCGCTGTACACCGGTCTCGGCATCCTGAACACGCCGGAGCGCAACATCTCCACCGCCGAGGACCCGGTGGAAATCAACCTCGCCGGCATCAACCAGGTGCACGTGAACCCGAAGGTGGGCCTGAATTTCGCCGAGGCGCTGCGCGCCTTCCTGCGTCAGGACCCGGACGTCATCATGGTCGGTGAGATTCGTGACCTCGAAACCGGCGAGATCGCCGTCAAGGCGGCCCAGACCGGTCACATGGTGATGTCGACGCTGCACACCAACAGCGCCGCCGAGACCATCACCCGGATGCTCAACATGGGTATCGCCGCGTTCAATGTGGCGACCTCGGTCAATCTGATCGTCGCCCAGCGCCTGGCGCGACGCCTGTGCACGCACTGCAAGGAGCCGCTTGAGGTTCCGGCCGAGGTGCTGCTCAAGGAAGGCTTCGAAGAAAGAGAAATCGACTCGCTGGAGATCATGACCGCACACGGTTGTGACAAGTGTCTCAACGGCTGCAAGGGACGGGTCGGCATTTATGAGGCCGTTCCCATCACGCCGGAGATTTCCCGACTTATCATGGAAGGTGGAAATTCAATCGCCATTGACAAGCAGGCCCGCGCCGAAGGCTACCCGAACCTGCGTCGCGCCGCGCTGATCAAGGCCGCCAAGGGCTTGATCAGTCTCGAAGAAGTCAACCGCGTCACCAAGGACTGATCCAGATGGCCGAAGCAGCGAAGACCGAGCTCTACCAGTTCCAGGGTGTCGACCGACGCGGCAACCGGACCAAAGGCGAAATGCAGGGCGAGAACATCGCCCTGGTCAAGGCCCAGCTGCGCAAGCAGGGCATCACCAACGCCACGGTCAAGAAAAAGCCCAAGCCTCTGTTCGGCGAGCGCAAGAAGCCGATCAAGCCGATGGACATCGCGGTGTTCGTACGCCAGCTGGCGACGATGATGAAAGCCGGCGTACCGCTGGTGCAGTCCTTCGACATCGTCGCCGACGGCATCGACAACCCGTCGATGCGCGAGCTGATCATCGACCTGAAGAACGACGTGGCCGCCGGCAACAGCCTGCAGAACGCGCTGGCCAAGCACCCGCGCTACTTCGACGACCTCTTCTGCAACCTGGTCGGCGCCGGCGAGTCGTCCGGTAAGCTCGATACGATGCTCGACCGGGTGGCGACCTACAAAGAAAAGTCCGAGGCTTTGAAAGCCAAGATCAAGAAGGCGCTGACCTACCCGATCGCGGTGGTGGCGATCGCGATCATCGTCACCGTGGTACTGCTGGTGTGGGTGGTACCGGTGTTCGCCGAGACCTTCGAGAGCTTCGGCGCTGGCCTGCCGGCCTTCACGCAAATGGTCATGAACCTGTCCGACTTCATGCAGGAGTGGTGGCTGATCATTTTCGCCAGTATTGGAGCCGCCGGCTACGGCTTCAAGGAAGCGCGCTATCGAAGCCAGAAGTTCGCCGACTGGATCGACGCGGTGACGCTGAAGATCCCGATCGTCGGCGACATCATGTTCGAGTCGGTCGTCGCGCGCTTTTCGCGGACCCTCGCCACGACCTTTTCTGCGGGTGTACCGCTGGTCGAAGCACTCGAATCGGTGGCCGGCGCCGCCGGCAACGCGGTGTATTCGCGCGCGATCCTGCAGATCCGCGACGACGTCACGGTCGGCACGCAGCTCGGGCTGGCCATCCGCACCACCGGCCTGTTTCCGTCGATGATGCTGGCGATGGTGTCGATCGGCGAGGAGTCCGGCGCCCTTGACGAGATGCTCGAAAAGGTCGCCACCCACTACGAAGCCGAGGTCGACAACAAGGTCGACAACCTGACCGCCCTGCTCGAGCCGTTCATCATGGCGGTACTCGGCGTCCTGGTCGGTGGCCTGCTGGTGGCCATGTACCTGCCGATCTTCATGATGGGCTCGGTCGTCTGAAAACGGCGCCCACAGCCGCGCACCACCAGCGCGCCACGACGCCACCGGGCTGATGGATCTGTTCAATTCCGGCGTGGGCGAAGTCGGCCTGGGTTTCTGGCTGTTCGCGGCGCTGGTCCTCGGCCTCGTTATTGGGAGTTTTCTCAACGTCGTCATCCTGCGCCTGCCGGTGATGATGATGCGCAGCTGGCGTCGTGAGTCGCGGCAGATTCTCGAGATCCAGGGCGAAGAGGCGGAGCCGGAGCGGTTCAACCTGGTCGAGCCCGCCTCCACCTGCCCGACCTGCGGGCACCGCATCCGCGCCTGGGAAAACGTCCCGCTGCTGAGCTTTCTCGTGCTGCGCGGTCGCTGTGCGTCCTGCCGCACCCGGATCTCGCTGCGCTACCCGGCCACCGAACTCGCCTGCGGCCTGTTGACCGCGGCGCTGGTGCTGCGCTTCGGAGCGGAACCTGTGACCCTGGCCGCGATGGGCCTGACCTGGGCTCTGATCGTGCTGACGGCCGTCGACTTCGAGCACCAGCTGCTGCCGGACAACATCACGCAGCCGCTGCTGTGGGCGGGCCTGATCGTGAACTCGCAGCACTTGCTGGTGCCGTTCGCCGACGCGTTCTGGGGTGCCGTCGCCGGCTACCTGGTCCTGTGGAGCGTGTACTGGGGCTTCAAGCTGCTGACCGGCAAGGAGGGCATGGGCTACGGCGACTTCAAGCTGCTCGCCGCGCTGGGCGCCTGGCTCGGCTGGCAGGCCCTGCCGGCGATCGTGCTGATGTCCTCGGTGGTCGGCGCGACGCTGGGCCTGGCGATGATCGCCCTGCGGGGGCGCGACAGCAGTCAACCGATGCCTTTCGGCCCGTTCCTCGCCATCGCCGGCTGGATCGTGCTGGTCTGGGGCGACCGTCTCAACGCCCTGTACCTGGAGGTGCTCGGCGTCTGACGGCCGCAGGGTCCCGTTTGGGGCCGGGCCGGCATTGGGCGTACAATCGGCGCTCCGCAGTGCCGGAGTATCCATGTCATCCTACGTAGTCGGCCTGACCGGCGGCATCGGCAGCGGCAAAAGCGCCGCGACGCAGAGATTCGCCGCCCTGGGCGTCGAGATCGTCGACGCCGACGTGGCCTCGCGGGTAGTCGTTGCGCCGGGCCGCCCCGCCCTGCAGCGTATCGTCGAGCGCTTCGGCCCGGAACTGGTGGACGATGAAGGCCAGCTGCGGCGGTCGAAACTGCGCTCGATCGTGTTCGCCGATGCCGAACAGCGCAGCTGGCTCGAGTCCCTGCTGCATCCTCTGATCTATGCCGAGATCGTCGGCGGCCTGCGTGGTGCGGCATCGCCCTACGCGATCCTGTCCTCGCCGCTGCTGCTCGAGACCGGACAGGACCGGATGACCCAGCGCATCGTCGTGGTCGACGTCCCGGTGGCACTGCAGATGCAGCGCACCCTGCAACGCGACCACAGTGACGCGCAGGAAATCCAGCGCATCATCGATTCGCAGATGTCGCGCGAGGAGCGCCTCGCCCGCGCCGACGACGTCATCGACAACAGCGGCACCCTGGACGAGCTGAGCGACCAGGTCGGTGCGCTGCACGCACGCTACCTCGAACTCGCCCGGCACTGAGTGAATGGGGATCCTGGTCGTCAAGTGTCCAGTCTGCCAGCAGCCCGTCGAATGGACCGACGCGTCGCCCTGGCGCCCCTTCTGTTCGCGGCGCTGCAAGGACAGCGACTTCTGCGCCTGGGCCCACGAGGAGCACGTGATCGGCGGCGACGACGAGGGACCTGACCTGTTCAGCGAAGCGATGCGCGACGATCCCGAGCGCTAGCCGGCCCGCCTCCCCCGCCGCTGCGCCCCTGCGCCAGCCGCTCGACCAGCGCGATCGCCTCGTGCATGACCGTATCCCAGTCACCGGGCTCGGGTTGTCGCAGCAGACGCATCGTCGGATACCAGGGTGTTGCGTCGCCGTGCAGCCCGTAGAGCCACGACGCCCGGTGGTGCAGCAACAGCAGTACCGGCTTGCGCAGGGACGCCGCGAGGTGCGCCACCACGCTGTCGCAGCACAGCACCAGGTCGACCGCCGACAGCGCGGCCGCCGTATCGGCGAAATCGCCCAGCATCAGGCCCAGGTCGACCACCCGGTCGCGCCAGTCGCTGACCAGCAACTGGTGCAGGGGCATGCCCTTCTGCAGGCTGACGAGCTAGGTACCCGGCCGGTGCGCGAGGCAGTGCAGGCGCTCGAATTCGAAACCGCGCCGCTGCCAGTCCACGCCCAGTGGCGACGGCGACCAGACGACCGCCACCTTGACCGGACGGGTCCCCCCGCAGAGCGTGCGGTAACGCGCCACCCGCAGCGGATCCACGGCGATCGGGAGCGGTTCGGGAATCGTGCGGCCGTCGGGATCGAGCAGCGAGGGGAGGCGCAGCAGCGGAACGGTCAGGTCGAACGGCTTCTCCGGCAGCGAACTGCAGGTTTCCACCGACCAGGCGGACAGCAGGGGCTCGAGCGTCGAATCGCAGGTCACGGTCACTTCCGCGCCCCGATTGAGCAACAGCGGCAGGTAGCGGAACCCCAGGATGTTCATGCCGTGACCGCGCCCGGTGGTCACCAGGACCCGCTGGCCGTCGAGGCCCTGTGCAAGCCGCGAGCGTGTCAGCACCTCGAAGCGCGCGCAGGTCGGCTGCGCGGCAGCAAAGTCGCGCCAGGCCTCGGCACGTCGCTCCAGGTAGAAGAGAATTTCAGCGCGCAGTTCGCGCAGGTCCAGCCGTTCCGGCGCCAATGCGAGGCAGCGATCGACCGCCGCCAGCGCCTCGTCGAAGCGCTGTGCCTCGCAGGCGCTGCGACAGCTCGCCAGCAGCACCGGCTGGCGCTGCGGTGCCAGGCGCAGCGCCTGCTCGTGGCAGCGCTGCGCCTGGCGATGCTGGTCGAGGTCGGTCCAAAGGCGACCGAGATTGCTCCACAGCGGCGCCGACTCGGCGCCCCCTCGCAACGCGCGCTGGTAACACAGCAGCGCCGCGTGCAGACTGCCGGACCGGTGCAGCAGGCTGGCCTGGTACGCCCAGGCGGCGTAGTCGTCGACCTCGCGGGCCAGGTGCTTGCGCAACAGGTCGATCGCCGTGGCGATGCGCCCGCCGCGCGCTTCGCAGTGGGCAGCCTGAACCAGCGCGGCGGCCTGCGCTTCCGTGGGCTCGAGGGCGATGGCGTCCATGACCGTGCTCCTTGCCGAATCCGCTGGGATTGACTGGCACGCTAGCAGCGCCGGAGCGCCCGGTCTGTACTAAATGTGCTACACCGACGCAGCTGACGCGAGTCGGTGTTCTTTACAGGGCAGCCTCGAGGATTCGCTCAGGTCGTTGATTCATATGGTTTTTTCAAGCCGGCCCGAATTCTGCATCTAGGCACCACCGCCACATGGCTTTACCATGACCGGGTTTTCGTCGATGTCGACAGCCATGCACAACAAGGTCACTCCGATTCGCGGCGGACGCCAGGCCGACGGTAACGCCGTCAAGCGCCCGCACGTCATTGCCGTCACCAGCGGCAAGGGCGGCGTCGGCAAGACCAACATCGCGTCCAACGTCGCGATCGGCCTCGCCCGCCAGGGGCACCGCGTCTGCGTGCTCGATGCCGACACGGGTCTGGCCAACATCAACATCCTGCTCGGGCTGACACCGCGCTTCACGCTCGAGCACGTGCTCGACGGCTCGCACGGCATCGCCGAACTGCTGGTCGACGGGCCCCGCGGCATCAAGATCATCCCCGGCGCCTCCGGCATCGCGCGCTTCGCCGACCTCGACCGGCGCGAGCAGCAGATCCTGTTCAACGGCCTGCAGCAGATCGAGAACCAGTTCGACTACCTGATCGTCGACACGGCCGCCGGCATCCACGACACGGTGCTGCAGTTCGTCAAGGCATCGCAGCAGGCGCTGCTGGTGCTGTCGCCGGATCCCACGTCGCTGACCGACTGTTTCGCGTTGACCCGCCTGCTGCTCCGCCAGCACTATTCGGGCGACCTGATGGCCGTCGTCAACATGGCCGAAGGCGCCGAGTCGGCGCGCAAGGTGTTCGCGCGCTTCTCAGCAGCGGTGCAGAAATACCTGAACCGCAAGGTGCGCTATCTCGGCCACGTCAACACGGACCGCGCGGTGGTCTCGGCGGTGCGGCTGCAGCATCCGGTCATGCTGGTCTCTCCCGAATGCTCCGCCAGCCGTTGCCTGCAGGAACTCGCCGATACACTGCACCACAATCTCGGCGACACCGCCGGCATGGGCTTCGCGCGCTACTGGCGCAGCCAGCAGGAGGACAGCGCGGTCGACACGCCGCCGCAGGCGCTAGAGATCGTCGCCGCCACAGCGACGCGCAGCGCCGAAACCCTGAGCCTCGAAGAGCTGAACAAGCGCTTCATCGCGAGCATCCAGGACGGCAAGGGCGGCGCCGAGGAATTCGTCGCGGCGATCAAGCCGATCGTCGACGCCTACGTCGCGCGCTTCAACGCCTTCCCGATCGATATCCGCGACGCGGTGTACCGCTACCTGGAGCTGGCCGACTTCCCCGAGCAGGAAATCCGCAACCAGCTCAACATGCTCGAGCAGCTTTACGAACGGCGCTACCAGCGCCCGCTGATGGACAAGGAAGACAGCCTGTTCCGGCTGCTCAACCAGGTCCGGGATTCCGAACCGGAGTTCGCCGCGGCGATCCAGCGCCTGCAGGACAGTTACGAACGCCAGTACCGTCCCGAACCGATCGAGGCGATCGACCGCTTCCTCGCCCGGCTGGACGCGATCCACGCCGACGCCGAGGAGTTCGAACGCTGCATCGAGCACCTGCGCGATCACTACG
>CAZOUC010000006.1:0-16668 GCA_964582825.1 uncultured Enterobacteriaceae bacterium
TCTTCGGCAATGATCAGAAGAGACCTGCCTTTTTCGACAACCTGCTCGAGTACCTGGTCGAGCTGCCGGGTCGCGAGCGTACCGCGAACCCGGTCTACGACGCGGCTGGGCCCGAGTCGCTCACGTACGCGGAGATGATGCGCATCATCGCCCGCTGCGCCGGCAAGCGGGCGCCGCGCATCCTGCCGGTGCCGGTGCTGACACCGCGCCTGTCGGCGTACTGGCTGAAACTGGTCACCGCCGTGCCGACCCGGGTGGCGCGTGCCCTGATCGAGGGCCTGCGCCACGACTTCCATGCCGACGACACCGAACTGCGGCGCCTGGTGCCGCAGCGCCTCCTGGGTTTCGAGGAATCGGTGCAGCGCAGCTTTGCGGCCGAGCGTCAGGGCACGGTGAGTTCGCGCTGGACCGAGGGCGCGTTCTGGGTGCGACGTCGCCAGGACCACGCGTACTACGCCAAGCGCGCCAGTGGCAGCGCCGAGACCCCGCTGCCGCCGTCACGCGTATGGGCGATGCTGTGCCGGATCGGCGGTCGCCAGCGCTACTTCTACGCCAACTGGCTGTGGTGGCTGCGCGAACTGCTGGACTGGTGCGTCGGCGGCAACGGCCTGCAGCACGGGCGCCGCGATCCGAACCGTTTGCGCGTCGGTGACGTGGTCGACTCCTGGTCGGTGATTGGCCTGGAGCAGGAGCGGCGCTTGACCCTGGTGTTCGGCATGAAGGCGCCCGGTGCGGGCTTGCTCGAGTTCGAGTTGCGCGAGCTCGACGACGGCGGCACCCGCCTGACCGCCACCGCGTACTGGCACCCGGCCGGCGTCTGGGGGCTGCTGTACTGGTATGCGATGTTCCCGGCTCACCTGTTCATCTTCGCCGGCATGACCCGGGCGATCGTACGCGAGGCCGCAACCCGGGTCCCTCAGCCCGGGTAGCGCGTACCCGGAGCGGGCGGATCGACCGGCGGTCCCGCGAAACACTGCGCCACCGCCATCCACTCGCGGGCCGCCTCGCCGGCCACGCGCAGGTCGGTATCGGCGACGTTGCGGGTCTGGGTCACGACCTGGCAGAAGGCCGTGGCCGAGCCCTCGATGCTGCTGTCGCGGTTGTCCTCGTGCCAGGTCCAGACTGCGCCCGACGGCGCGGTCAGGCGCAGGCGGGGCGGGGCGCCGGGCAGTTCCCGCCCGCGGTTGCGAAACGTCCAGGCGTAGGTCTTCACACCGAGTTCGGCGATGTTGCGGATCCGGTCGGCGTCCTCGCGGCTGAGGCCGAGCAGGTCGTAAATGGCCTGCGCGTGGGCCCAGGTTTCCATCAGGCGCGCGGTGATGCTCGAGCGCACGCTCATGTCCGGGCCCGCCCACTGCACGCGGTGCCTGGGATCGGCGGCCGCGAAGCGCTGACTCATCGGGCCGTAGAAGTCGTGCCAGGCCTCCAGCAGGGCGTGCCCCTCGAGGCGGCCGAGACGCCGTCGCTCGAAGTCGCGCAAGCTGCCGTCCTGCAGGGTCGCCAGGACCTCGTCGAGAAAGGTCCGGAAACGCTCGGGCTCACCCAGCGACAGGTCGGCCGCCTCGTTCCAGACGTGCAGGTGGCCGAGAATGTCGGTGACCGTCCAGTTCTTGAATCGCGTCGGGCGGACGAACACCTCGCCCGGCTGATCCCGCAGCAGCGCGTAGAGCGCATCGCTCTCGTCGCGGAAATCAATCGCCTGTTGCATCATGCCTCCTGCTCCTCGATCACGAACAGCAACTCGTCCGCGGCGACCTGCTGGCCCGCGCGGGCCGATACCTCGCGGACCGTGCCGCCCACCGGTGCCAGCAGTTCGTGCTGCATCTTCATCGCTTCCAGAACCGCGAGCCGCCCGCCGGGTTCGACCCGATCGCCCGGCTGCACCAGCAACTCGACCAGCACGCCGTGCATCGGCGCGGCGACACGGCCGCCGCTGCCGCCCTGCGCCTGCTCCGGTGCGGCGGCGAGGACGTTGCGCAGCGTCAGGGTCCGCGCGGCGACGGCCAGGTGCACCGTGTCGGCCGCTTCGATGCAGAAGCCCAGCGCCTGGCGACTTCCGTCAACGTCGAGGCGCGCGCTGCCGTCGCCGAGTTCCAGAATCGTCAGGGTCAGCGTGCGATCGCCGACGCTGGCCGTGTAGCGGTCGACGCCGAGCGGGCTCAGCGACAGTTCCAGGCGGCGCTGGCCGTCGTCCAGGGTCAGCGGCACCCGGGCGCCATGGCCCGAATGCCAGTCGAGCAGCTCCGCCGGCACGCGCAGCGCGCAGCGGCGCATCCGCTCGCGCTGGGCACGGTAGAGCAGCAGCCCGGCTGCCGCGAAGTCTGCGTCGGTGGCCGCTGCCGAAGCGAAGCCGCCCGGGAACGCCTCGTCGATGAACGCGGTGCTGAATCGACCGGCTGCGAAGTCCGGGTGGTCGACGATGGCGGCGAGAAACTCCCGGTTGCTGGTAACGCCGAACAGGCGGCTGCGGCGCAGTGCATCGCGCAGGCGGCGCAGGGCCTGCGGCCGGTCTTCGCCCCAGGCCACGAGCTTGGCCAGCATCGGGTCGTAGTACGGCGGTACGTCCTGGCCAGTGGCGATTCCGGCATCGACGCGGATTCCCGCGCCGTCGGCAGGCCGCCAGTCGACGATACGACCGCTGGCAGGCAGGAAGTCCCGCGCCGGGTCTTCGGCATACAGGCGCAGCTCGATCGCGTGACCGGACAGCTCGACGCCGTTCTGGCTGATGTCGAGCGGCCGTCCCTGGGCGACCTGCAGCTGCAGCGCGACGAGATCGAGGCCAGTGACCGCCTCGGTGACCGGGTGTTCGACCTGCAGGCGAGTGTTCATCTCCAGGAAGTAAAAGGCGCCCTCGGCATCGAGCAGAAACTCGACGGTGCCGGCGCCGACGTACACGATGCTCCGGGCGGCTTCGACGGCCGCGTCGCCCATCCTTGCGCGCAGGTCCGGTGTCATCACCGGGCAGGGCGCCTCTTCGACCACCTTCTGGTGGCGCCGCTGCACCGAGCAGTCGCGTTCGCCCAGGTGCACGATGTTGCCGTGCTTGTCGCCGAGCACCTGGATCTCGACGTGGCGCGGACGCAGGATCGCCCGCTCGAGAATCAGCTCGTCGCTGCCGAAGGCATTGCGCGCCTCGGAGCGCGCCGCCCGCAGCGCGGCCGGCAGCGCGTCGGACGCAGCGACCAGGCGCATGCCGCGGCCGCCGCCGCCCGCGGCGGCCTTGACCATCAACGGGAAGCCGAGGTCCGCAGCCGCGGCAAGCAGTGCGCTGTCGTCCTGCGCCTCGCCCTGGTAGCCCGGCACGCAGGGGACGCCGGCTTCCTGCATGCGCCGCTTGGCCGCGGCCTTGTTGCCCATCAGCTCGATCGCCTCGGCGGACGGGCCCACGAACACCAGACCGGCCTCGCTCACCGCGCGGGCGAAGTCGGCATTTTCCGACAGGAAGCCGTACCCGGGGTGAATCGCCTCCGCTCCGGTCGCCCGTGCCGCATCGAGAATGCGCTGCGCGTCCAGGTAGGACTCGCCCGCCGGCGCGGGTCCGATGCATACGGCATCGTCGGCGAAGGCGACGTGCGGCGCGGCGGCGTCCGCCGCCGAGTACACCGCGATACAGCGGTAGCCCAGGCGGCGCGCGGTGCGCATCACGCGCACGGCGATCTCGCCGCGGTTGGCGACCAGCACACTGCCGAAACGGCTCATGTTTCGTGCTCCCGCGCCGGCGCCCAGGACGGCCGGCGTTTCTCGACGAAGGCGGCGATGCCTTCCCGGCCCTCGTCGCTGATCATCGCCTGGGCGAATCCCGCGGCGGCGTAGTCCAGCATCGCTTCGCGATCCAGGTGGCGCGCCGCGAGCAGGATATCCTTGGTGCGCGCGTTGGCGCCCGGCGCACAGCGACGGACATCGTCGCGGACCTGCGCCTCGATGCGCTCGAGGGCCTCGGCATCGTCGACGACGAAGTCAGCCAGCCCGAGGCGGCCGGCCTCGCGACCGTCGAAGCGTTGCGCCGTCAGCATCAGTCGCCGTGCCGCAGGCAGGCCGAGGCGTTCGGCGACGTAAGGGGCGATCTGCGCCGGCGGAATGCCGAGCGTGGTCTCGGTCAGTGCGAAACGCGCGTCGGCGGTGACCGCCACCAGGTCGGCGGCGCAGAGCATGCCGAGTCCGCCGGCCATCGCCGCACCCTCGACCAGCATCAGCACCACCTGCGGCTGCCGGTTTATCCGTTCGAACAGTTCGCCGCCGCGACGGTTGGCGGCGGCCACGTCCGTCACCTGTGCGCCTTCGTCCTGGAACACCGCCTTGAACGCCTTGAGATCTCCGCCGGCGCAGAACAGTCCACCGCGTCCGCGGATGGTGATGCCCCGCAGGCTGCGGTCCTCGTGGCAGGTCGACAACACCCGCGACAGCTCCCCGATCATCGGCTCGGACAGGGCGTTGCGCGCTTCCGGCCGGTCCAGCCACAGGGTCAGCCAGTCGCCGTCGCGTTGCGGATCGATGCAGCGATAGGTTTCGTTCATTGCGGTTCTCCGCTCAGAGGCGCGCCACGCCGAAGCTGTTCGGCTGCAGCCGCCGGCTCCGTCCTTCCCAGATCGTGTCGAGTGCGAAGCCGAGCACGCGTCGGGTATCGCGTGGGTCGATGATGCCGTGGTCGAGACAGCGTCCGGAGGTGTAGAACGCGTTCGATTGCCGGTTGTAATGCGCCACCACCATGTCCCGCTGGCGGGCGAGCGCCTCTTCGTCGACCTCGACGCCCTTGCGCCGGGCCCCCGTCCGAGCGACGTGTTCCATCGTTCCGGCAGCCTGCTCGCCGCCCATGACGCCGGTTTCGGCGTTCGGCCAGGCAAACAGGAAGTCGGGCTCGTAGGCGTAACCGCACATGCCGTAGTTGCCGGCACCGAAACTGGCGCCGATATAGAGACTGATGCGCGGCACGCGGACGTTGGACACCGCCTGGATCATCTTCGAGCCGTGCTTGATCATGCCGGCCTGCTCGTACTCGGTGCCGACCATGTAGCCGGTGGTGTTGTTCAGGAACACGATCGGCATGTCCGCCTGGTCGCAGAGCTGCAGGAACTGCGCTGCCTTGGATGCGCCAGCCGGGTCTATCGGGCCGTTGTTGCCAATGAGGCCGCAGGCGTGCCCGAAGATGCGCGCCTGCATGCAGACCGTCGCGGCGCCGTAACGGGACTTGAACTCACTGAAGTCCGAGCCGTCGACCAGCCGCGCGACGACCTCACGCACGTCATAAGGCCGCCGGTAGTCGACCGGCACAACGCCGGCCAGTTCCTCCGGGTCGTAACGCGGCGCTGCGAAATCTGGGTTCGGTGGGGAAGGGCAGGCGCGGTTCCAGTCCAGCCGGTCGAGCACCTCGCGGGCGAGCTGCAGACCGTGGGCGTCGTCGTCGGCGAGGTACTCGACCAGCCCGGACACGCTGGCGTGCATCTCGCTGCCGCCGAGTTCACGCTCGTCGGCGACTTCGCCGGTGGCCGCGCGCACCAGGGCCGCACCGGCGAGCGCCGCCATGCCGTTGTTGCGCACCCCGATAACGTAGTCGCTCATGCCGGGCTGGTAGGCACCGCCGGCCGTGGACGGCCCGTGCAGCACCACCAGCGTCGGAATGCCCGCGGCGCTGAGTCTGGCCTTGCCGTAGAACATGCCGCCGCCATGTGCCCAGAGCTCGACCGTGTACTGCAGCAGGTTGGCGCCGGCGCTCTCGACGAGGTGGACGAACGGCAACTTCTGGCGCAGCGCGATGTTCAGCACGCCGAGCGCCTTGTCGACCGACTTCGGCGTGGCCGCGCCGGCACTGATGCCGCTGTCGTCGACCAGCACCATGCAGCGTACTCCGGCGACGAAGCCGATACCGGCGATGCTGTTGGCACCGGGAATACTGGTATCCGGGTCGTCGTCCTCGACCAGGAAGTTCGCCATGTTGTACAGGACGAGGAACGGCATGCCCGGGTCGAGCACGCGCGCGAGGCGCTCTCTGGGCGTCAGCTGACCGCGCTGTTCGAAACGCGGCCGACGCTTCTCCGACAACGCGGCCGCGCGCGCCTCTGCGGCACGCAGCCGGTCGACGAGCTCGAGCATGTCGCGTCGATTCGCCGCGAAGCGCTCGGAGCTCGGGTCGATTCTGCTCGTGAACGTGCTCATCGCCGGATCTCCAGCAGGGCCTGCGGCAGGGTGATCGGGTGCTCCAGCAGCAGCTGCGCATAGCCCTTGCCCTGCGGATCGTTGCGCAGGCTGGCGACGCCGCCGCCACCGAGCACCTCGTGCAGCACGAAATTGATCGCCGGCAGGCCCGGCAGCAGGAAGCGCTGCACGGGCCCGGCGAGGAAGTGGGCGAAGCGTTCGGTGACCGCCTCGCAGTCGAGTTGCTGCCACAGGTAAGGCAGGTACTCGGGATCGCGGGCGATCACGCCGATATTGGCCTGGTTGCCCTTGTCGCCGCTGCGCGCCCAGGCCAGGCGTTCCAGCGGCACCGTCACCATCTCGCTCTCGGCCTGTGGTGCGGCCGGCTCCGGGTGAGGACTCGGCGCCGTGCCGCCGGCGCCCGTTTCGACGGGTCGCCAGGCAAAGGTCTGACCGTCGCAGTCGACCGTGACGTCGACATCCTGCTTGTCGAGCAGGAACGAGTACAGGCGCACCACCGGCATCGGCCGCGGCCGCCCGCCCGCGAACCCGGACAGCCCAGGCGGCGCCGCCAGGGCGGTGCCGATGAACTCCTTGAAGAACAGGCCGACGCCGGCGGCACTCGGGTGTTTGACCGCCACCTTCAGGTCCACTTCGCGACTGGTGCTGGCGGACGGGTCGGCGCCGTAGTGGGCGTCGGCACCGATGATCTCGACGCAGGTCTCGCTGAAGTCGGGCATACCGAGGACCGCGAGGGTGCGCCGCGCGCGGGCGAAGGCGTTCTCCGCGATCCAGTGTGCCTTGCGCCCGGCGTCCCGCCCGTACACCGTCCAGATCTCGCCGCCGCGGAAGCCGTCGGCCCAGGTCGCGCTGACCTTGTACTGGGGCGGGGCGGGGCGGCCGCGGGCGCCGCGCACTTCCACCCGGTGCTCGCCGATCCCGGTCAGGCTCACTTGCGAAAAGTCACAGCAGACGTCGGGCAGCAGGTAGGCGCGCGGGTCGCCGATCTCGTACAGCATCTGCTCGGCGACGGTACCGACCGACACGAGCCCCCCGGTACCGGGTGGCTTGGTCACGATGAAGCGTCCGTCGGCATCGATCTCGGCGATCGGGTAACCGCAGTCGGCGAGCGTGCCGACGACGTCGTCCCAGTCGGTGAAGTTGCCGCCGCAGGCCTGGGTGCCGCACTCGATGATGTGCCCGGCGAGGCTGCCGGCGGCCAGCCGATCGAGATCGTCGGCCTGCCAGCCGAACTCGTGAATGCAGGCCGCGAGCGTCACCGCGCTGTCGACGCAGCGCCCGGTGATGACGATGTCGGCGCCGGCATCGAGCGCGGCGGCGATCGGAAACGCACCGAGGTAGGCGTTGATGCTGGCGATCCGGTCAGCCGGCGGAAACGGCGTGCCGTCGAACATCTCCTCGATGCCACGAGTGGCCAGTTCCTCGCGACGCCCGAACAGATCGTCACCGGTCACCACGGCGACCTTGAGATCGAGGCCCGCTTCTCGAATGTGCGCACGCAGCGCCTCGGCGCAGGCCGCGCAGTTCACCCCGCCGGCGTTGCTGACCACTTTGACACCGCGTTCGGCGATGCGCGTCAGATTGGGCGCCATCGCGGCGCTGACGAAGTCCGTGGCGAAGCCGGCATCGGGCGATTTCAGACGCGCCCGGGCCAGGATCGACATGGTGATCTCGGCGAGATAGTCGTAGACGAGGTAATCGAGACCTTCGACCTCCAGCAGTTGCGGTGTGGCGATTGCCGCGTCGCCCCAATAGCCCGAAGCGCCGCCGATGCGGATCCTGCGTTGGCTCATGGCCGGTCCTCCTCTGGCGTTGGCGCTAGCGTAGCAGTGCCGCGTCAAGACAAACAAGCCGTCCGGATGGTTTTGTTTGTGCTAAGGTGGTGGCATCCGTTCATCGAGAGCCGGCCGTGAAGCCAACGCCATCGCCGCCCAGCACCGGTCAGCGGCCGGGCCGCCAGGAAGCCAAGAGCCAGGCGGCCCGGGATCGCATCTGCCAAGCCGTCACCGACTGCCTGGTCGAGATCGGCTATGCCGACACGTCGATCAACCGGATCGTGGAACGCTGTGGCCTGTCCAAGGGCGCATTGCAGCACCATTTCCCGAGCAAGGAGGATCTGATGGCGGCCACGGCGCTGTGGTTGCTGGACAAGGCGAGCTTCCTGCAACTGCGTAACGTCAGCCAGCCGGCCGCCGAGCGCTCCATCGAGCGCGAACTGCGCCGCACCTGGACGCGCGGCGCCAACACCGACGAGTTCCGCGCTCTGCTGGAAATCCTCGTCAAAATGCGCAGCGACAGCGGCTTGCGCAGCCGGCTCACGCCGGCGCTGCGGCGCTGGCACGAAGGGTCGATCGCACGCAATCGACAGGGGTACCGTGCCGTCTCCGGACGCGACGACGACGTCGAACTGCTGACGGTGCTGAACCTCTGCGTGATCCGCGGCCTGGCGATACAGCAGCAGTATTCCGACGACCCGGCGTTTCTCGAACAGGTCTTCGACCGCTGGATCGAACTCGTTTCCCCCTTGCTCGAACCCAAGGAGTCAGGCCATGGCGATTGATTTCGACAGCCTCCAGCTTGCCAGCCCGTTCTACCAGGACACGCACCAGCAATGGCGCGCGCAGCTGCGGCGCTTCGTCGAACAGGAGATCACTCCGTTCGTCGACGACTGGGAGGAGGCCGGTTCGGTACCCGACGCCCTGTGGCCCAAGGCCGCGGAAATCGGCCTGCTGCAGCTCGGCTACCCGGAGGAGTTCGGCGGGGTGTCCGAGGGTATCGACGTGTTCCACGGCATCGTCACCGGCGAGGAACTGGTGCGCAGCGGGGCTACCGGCCTGGCGCCGTCGCTGCTCGTGCACGGTATCGGCCTGCCCCCGGTAGTGGCCTACGCCCGCGACGACATCCGCCGCGACGTGGTGCCGGCGGTGCTCGCCGGTGAGAAGCGGATTTCACTGGGCATTACCGAGCCCTCGGGCGGTTCCGACGTCGCCAGCCTGCGGACCACGGCGCGCCGGGACGGCGACCACTACGTCGTCAACGGCGCCAAGACCTTCATCTCCGGCGGCATGCGCGCCAACTGGCTGACCACCGCGGTGCGCACCGGCGGCGACGGTATCGGAGGTATTTCCCTGCTGTTGATCCCGATGGACAGTCCCGGAGTCGCCCGTACCGCCCTGGATCGCAAGCAGGGCTGGTGGATGTCGGACACGGCGACAATCCACTTCGACGACGTCCGGGTCCCGGTCGGGCACCTGATCGGCGAGGAGAACCAGGGTTTCCTGCCGATCATGCACAACTTCAACAGCGAGCGGATGAGCATGGTGGCGCAGTCGCTGGCGGCTGCAAAAGTCTGCGTCGAGGAGGCCTCCCGCTGGGCGGAGGATCGCGTCACCTTCGGCAAGCCGCTGAGCAAGCACCAGGTGATCCGCCACAAGTTCGCCGACATGCTCCAGCGCATCAACGCCACCCAGGCCTACATGGACATCTGCGCCTGGCAGATGCAGCAGGGCCGCCTGCAGCCGAAGGACATCTCGATGCTGAAGGTCCAGGCGACCCAGACCATGGAGTTCTGCACGCGCGAGGCGATGCAGATCATGGGCGGCATTTCCTACATCCGCGGCTGCAAGACCGAACGCCTGTACCGGGAAGTGCGGGTGATGGCGATCGGCGGCGGCTCGGAGGAGATCATGCGCGACCTCGCCAGTCGCCAGCTCGGGCTCTAGCCGGGCGTTCAGGAAACCGGCGAAGCGCGGCGACTACTCGATCCAGCCGTCGAGATTGCGCATGCCGAGCCGGTACAGGTCCTGCTCGCGCACGCGCCGCGCCTGCGCGAGCAGGGCATCGAAATCATCCCGGACGTGCAGGAAACGGCCGCTCAGTGCGCGACAGTCCTCGTGTACGAGGCGCGAAATCAGGTGCGCGCAGTCGCTGCGATCATTCCACGCCGAGGCGGGAAGGCCGCCGAACACGTCGCGCAGGCCGCGGGTCATGTCGGTATCGACGAGACCGGGGCTGACGCAGAACACGTCGATACCGAATTCCTCGACCTCGGGCGCGAGGCAGTCGCTGAGGCGGGCCAGTGCGGCCTTGGAGACGCTGTAGGACGAACCTTCCGGCAACGGCCGCAGCGCGCCGTAGCTGCCGACGTTGATCACCACGCCGCACCGACGCTCGATCATGCCCGGCAGCACCGCGTGCGCGTAGATCATCGGCCCGCGCAGGTTGACTTCCTGGACCTGCCACCAGTCGTCCAGGTCCGCTTCCCAAAGGCGGGCGCGTTGTCCGCCTACGCCGGCGTTGTTGACCAGCACATCGATGCGGCCGAACTGCTGCAGCACGCGATCCACGACCTGCTGCACCGCACGCCGGTCGGACACGTCGGCCGGCAGCGCGAGCACGCGCTCGCCGAGCTCCCGCCGCGCCTGTTCCAGGCGCCCGCCGTCGCGGCCGGTAATCGCCACCGACAGACCGTCGGCAAGCAGGCGCTCGGCGATGGCCATGCCTATGCCGCGACCGCCACCGGTGACCAGCGCCACCTGAGCCTGCTGCTCCATTCTTGCCTCGCATTGGCTTTCGACTATCCCCGACAGCATAATCGATCGCGTGCAGCAGTCGAAGATCGGAGGACAGCATGGATCTCACTGGCCAGCGGATTGTCGTCACCGGTGCCGCCGGCGCCCTCGGGCAGGCCGTCTCGTCGCGAGCGGCGGAACTCGGCGCGCAGGTGCTCGAAGTCGATGTCGAGTTTGCCGAAGCGTCCGCAAATCGCCACGCCGTGGACCTGACCGACGAGGCGGCAACGGCCGCACTGGTCGCGTCGCTGGCGCCGATCGACGGTCTGCTCAACATTGCCGGCGGCTTTGCCATGGGCGCCATGAGCTGGGACGCCGACGACGCGGACTGGCAGCGGATGTTCCGCCTGAACGTCGCCACCCTGCGCAGCGCATTGAAAGCTGCGGTTCCGCTGATGCTGGAACGTGGCCATGGCCGGATCGTCAACGTCGGCGCGTATGGCGCGCTGAGTGGCCTGCCGTCGATGTCGGCCTACACGGCCTCGAAAAGCGTGGTGATGCGCCTGACCGAGAGCCTGGCCGACGAGGTCCGCGAGCGTGGCATCAACGTCAACGCGGTACTGCCGACCGTCATCGACACGCCGGCCAACCGCGCGGCCATGCCCGATGCCGACCCGGGACGGTGGGTGGCGCCGCGTGATCTCGCCAACGCGATCTGCTTTCTGGCCAGCGACGCGGCGCGGGCGATCCACGGCGCCCTGTTGCCGGTGCGTGGTCTGTCCTGAGGCGCCGTACGATGGACCCGCGCACGCGCAGCCGCGTCCTGCTGTCCGCCGCCGGCTTCAACTGGCTGGTGGGCTTCGGGCTGCTCGTCAACGCCTCGATGCTGTTCGACCTGTTCGGAATCGAGCCGGCACCCGACGGGTCGATTCTGGTACACGTGGCGGCAGCGCTGATCTTCGCGTTCGGTGTCGGCTACCACTGGGCCGCTCGCGACTTCGCCACGGCGCGCCCCCTCGTGGCCATCGGTGCACTCGGCAAGGGGTTCGTCGTCGCGGTCGCCCTGGTCGATGTGGTCCTTGGCCTGATCAGCTGGCAGGCGCTGCTGCTGGTCAGCGTCGACCTGGTGTACGCCCTGCTGTTCCTGCAGATGTTGCGCCAGACGCGAACCGGACCGGCCTGAGCGAGCAGGCCCGCCCCCCTGACCGCCGATGGTCTATCATCGGCGCTGCGCATCTCCCGGCTGCCGGACACCCAGCATGCAGCGACCGTTCATCCTGACCATGGTCTGTGACAATCGGCCCGGCATCGTCGCGGGCGTCAGTTCCGCCCTCTACGCCGTCGGCGCTGACATCACCGAGGCCCAGCAGTACGACGACCGCGCCACGGAACGCTTTTTCATGCGCATCCAGTTCTCGCTGGACGCCGCGAGCCACGAATCCGGGCGCCTCGAGGCGGCACTGCGTCGCCCCGTCGACGAGTTCGGCATCGACTGGACGCTGCGACGTGCCGACCGGCCCAAGAAAGTCCTGATCCTGGTGTCCAGGCTCGATCACTGCCTCGGTGACCTGCTGTACCGGATGCGCATCGGGGAATTGCCGATGGCGGTGATCGGCGTCGTCTCCAATCACCCGCGCGAGACCCTGAACATCGCCACCCTCGGCGACCTGCCGTACCACCACCTGCCGGTCACGCCGGAGACCAAAGCGGATCAGGAGGCGCGGATCCGTACCCTGGTCGACGACAGCGCCTGCGACCTGGTTGTACTGGCGCGCTACATGCAGATCCTGTCACCGGAACTGGCCGCCCATCTCGAAGGCCGTTGCGTCAACATCCACCACAGCTTCCTGCCGGGGTTCAAGGGGGCACGCCCCTACCACCAGGCCCACGAGCGGGGCGTCAAGCTGATCGGCGCGACGGCACACTACGTCACCGCGGATCTCGACGAAGGGCCGATCATCGAGCAGGACACGGTGCGCGTCTCGCACGCCGATTCACCGGAAGACCTGGTGCGCAAGGGGCGAGACGTGGAACGCTCGGTGCTGGCGCGGGCCGTCTCGTACCTGCTCGAGGACCGCGTCCTGCGCAACGGCGCACGCACCGTCGTGTTCCGCGACTGAAGCGCCGGCAAGACTTGTATACGCAAGCGCTGCACGGCACCATGAGCGCCTTTACAGCAGCACGGGAACCCGCCATGAAGACCGCCCACGACCTCGTCCGCGACGCCAAGGCCCGCGTTGAAGAACTCTCGATCGACGACGCGGAGCAGGCCCTGAGCCAGGTCGACGTCGTCATCGACGTGCGTGAACCCGATGAATACCGCCAGGGGCACATTCCCGGCGCCGTGAACATGCCGCGCGGTCTGCTCGAATTCAGCATCGGCGCCAGGCCGGAACTCGAGCCGCGTGACCGCAAGCTGCTGCTCTATTGCAAGACCAACGGTCGCGGCGTCCTCGCCGCACGGAGTCTGCAGGAGATGGGCTACCTGCACGTGCAGACCATCGCCGGCGGCATCGATGCCTGGACCGAGGCCGGCAAGGCGGTATCGACGCCCCAGGAACTCGACTACAACTGAGAGCGCGCCGCCCTGCGGCGGTTCGAGCCTTGCCCCGATCTAGCGGCACGATGGCCGCGACGCAGCCCCGAAATCCCAGGAAGCATGCCATGAACAAGCGAATCGTCACCGTCACCGTCACCGCCCTGCTGGGCACCCTGATCCTGTCGGGCTGCAGCACCACGGGGTCGCCGGGCCTGCATCCGGCGGTCTGCGCCATGATCGCCAGTACTGCGGCCGGCGGCGTCGCCGCCAACGACGGCCAGAGCACCGACAGCACCGCCGGTGCCGCGGTGGTCGGCGCCGCAGCCGGGTGGCTGCTGTGCGAGTTGACCGGGCAGCGCGACCGGGACAGCGACGGTGACGGCGTGATGGACAGCGCTGACGCCTGTCCGGGCACAGCGGCCGGCACCCTGGTCGATGCCCGCGGCTGTCCGCGCGACAGCGACGGCGACGGCGTGGTCGACGGCGACGACGCCTGCCCGGGTACGCCGCGCGGGACGCCCGTCGACGACCGCGGCTGCCCGCGCGACGAAGACCGCGACGGCGTCATCGACCCGCGCGACCGGTGTCCGGGCACACCGCCAGGCGTCAGCGTCGACGCCAGCGGCTGCCCCGAGGTCGGCGAGACCCTGATCCGCCTCGACAACATCGAATTCGCCCTCGACAGCGCCGAACTGTCGCCGGCCGCGCGCCGTGAACTCGATCGGGCTGCCGGGCTGCTCGAGTCCCAGTCTTCGGTCCGGGTGCGCGTCGAGGGTCACACCGACAGCAGCGGCAGCGAGGCCTACAACCAGGGGTTGTCGGAGCGTCGCGCCCGTGCGGTCGTCGACTACCTGATCGGCGAGGGCATTGCCGCGGGACGCCTGGAGCCGCGCGGTTTCGGGGAAAGCCAGCCTATCGCCGACAACGACAGCGAGGCGGGCAGGGCGCGCAATCGCCGCGTCGACTTCGTCATCGTCGACTGACGCGCGAACCGGCATGAGCGCAAAGCTCGGCGCGGTAACGCCGGTACTGCGGATCTTTGACGAAGCCGCAGCGCGGGCGTTCTACGTCGACTTCCTGGGCTTCGCGGTCAACTGGGAGCACCGCTTCGAACCCGGCTTGCCGCTGTACATGGAGGTGGCGCGCAAGCCCGTCTCGCTGCACCTCAGCGAACACCACGGCGACTGCTGTCCGGGCGCTGCCGTACGTATCGTCGTCGAAGACCTCGAAGCGCTGTACGAAGAACTCGCTGCGAGGCCGTACGCGTCCGCCCGGCCGGGCATTGAGGACACCGCGTGGGGCACCCGCGGAATGTCCGTCACCGACCCGTTCGGAAACCGGCTGACCTTCGTCGCGGCCTGAGACGGAGGCGCAATGGCTGCGGGCCTGGCGTAAAGTGTTCAGTCATGGCCCTGCAGGAATTCGCGTGGAAAGCCCCGGGCCGTAGTCCCCACTACCGGGTCACGGTCTCCGACGACACCCTGGCGATCGAGCAGGACGGTCGTCGCCGAACGATAGGTCTTGCCGAGATTGCCCGGGCGTACGTTCAAGTGGTGCACGCGCCGGCCGTCTCCTACCTGCTGCACGTCGAGGTCGTCGACCGCCGCGGGCAAGGCGTGACGTTCCACGACTCGGGCCACGGGGTACCGGATGCGGACGCTCTGACCTGCCGGGATGCCGCGTCGGCGCTGTTGCGAAGCCTGGCACCGCACACGAGGATTTACGATTGCGGGCGGCCGGACAAGCCGTTCCGGTTCGTCATGGCGGCTGCCGTGCTGCTGTTCTTGGTCGCCCTGATGTGGGCACTGCTCCGATTCGTGTTCAGCTTGCCCCGGCACGCCGACGCGCTTGGCGGGATGCTGGCCATCTGCTTCGTTTTCGGTTCGCTCTGGAGCTGGTGGAAAACCACGCGGCGGCCGGCAGTCCCCGCGCGATCGGTGCTGAAGACGCTGGCCGGTTTATAAACAGCTGTTCTCGCCCCTGCGGGGCGTCGTCGCTGCGCTCCGACGTCCAAAACGCTCCTCTTCGTCGCGTTTTGTCGAACCGGCGGCTTCGTCCACACCGCTCCCTCCACCAAACGCAAAAAGCCCCTTGCGGGGCCTTTCGCGTTTGGCGGAGGGAGTGGGATTGACTCGAACAGCCTATGGGCTGTTCTCGCCCCTGCGGGGCGTCGTCGCTGCGCTCCGACGTCCAAAACGCTCCTCTTCGTCGCGTTTTGTCGAACCGGCGGCTTCGTCCACACCGCTCCCTCCACCAAACGCAAAAAGCCCCTTGCGGGGCCTTTCGCGTTTGGCGGAGGGAGTGGGATTCGAACCCACGAAGGGCTATTAACCCTTGCCGGTTTTCAAGACCGGTGCTTTCAACCGCTCAGCCATCCCTCCGGTTGGTGCGCGAGCCTACGGAGTTTCGGGGTTACGATCAAGCTTCGCGGAGCCGGGTTGTAATATCATCGGCGCCCGTTGTTTCGTTGTCGCATCAGGAGGAGGGCGCGCATGGACATTCAAGGCAGGACCGCGGTGGTGACCGGAGGGGCATCGGGGATCGGTCAGGCTATCGTGCGGGCGCTGGCGGCGAAAGGCGCGCGGGTGGCGATTTTCGACCTCAACGAGGAGGCCGGGGCGGCGATGGTCGAGGATCTCGGCGAGTCCGGCCTGTTCGCCCGGGTCGATGTGGCCGACGAGGCCTCGGTGCGGGCGGGCATTGCCGAGACCGTGGATCGGTTCGGGGCGATCCACATCTGCGTCAACTGCGCCGGCATCGGCAGTGCCGCCAAGACCTTCGGCAAGCACGGCCCGCACCCGCTGGATGCCTGGCAGAAGGTCATCGACGTCAATCTGACCGGAACCTTCAACGTGCTGCGCCTCTGCGCCGAGCAGATGGCCAGCAACGACCCGCTCAATGACGACGGTGGCCGCGGCGTGATCATCAACACCGCGTCGGTGGCGGCATTCGAAGGGCAGGTGGGGCAGGCCGCCTACAGCGCCAGCAAGGGCGGTATCGTCGGCATGACCCTGCCGATTGCCCGTGACCTGGCCGGCATCGGGGTACGAGTCAACACGATCGCGCCCGGCCTGATCAACACGCCCCTGTTCGACAGCCTGGCTCCGGACGTCTACGACAGCCTGTGCCAGTCCGTCCTGTACCCGAAGCGCCTGGGCAGGCCCGAGGAAATCGCGCTGCTCGCCGTGTACCTGGTCGAGAACGACTACATGAACGGTGAAACCGTCCGCATGGACGGCGGCATCCGCATGCAGCCGCGCTGAGGAGATGGCCATGGGACCGTTGCAGGGGCTGCGCGTCATTGAAATCGAGGGCCTGGGACCGGCGCCGTTCTGCGGCATGATGCTCGCGGACATGGGCGCAGAGGTCATCTCGGTCACCCGTCGCTCGTCGGATACGCCGCGCGCGGCAATGGTCAGCGAGCGGGGCAAGAGGTCGATCGCGGTCAACCTCAAGCACCCCGACGGC
>CAZOUC010000006.1:16678-17651 GCA_964582825.1 uncultured Enterobacteriaceae bacterium
TTCCTGAACCGCGGCAAGCGCTCCATCGGTCTCAACTTGAAGCATCCGGACGGCATCGCCACGCTGCTGCGACTGGTCGAGGGCGCGGACGCGCTGATCGAGGGCTTCCGCCCCGGCGTCGCCGAGCGGCTCGGCATCGGTCCGGAAGACTGCATGGATCGCAACCAGCGGCTCGTCTACGGCCGGATGACCGGCTGGGGGCAGAGCGGGCCACTGGCCAACGCGGCAGGCCACGACCTGAATTACATCGCCCTGTCCGGCGCCCTGCACGCGATCGGGCGCGCCGGCGCGGCGCCGGTGCCGCCCTTGAACCTGGTCGGCGACTTCGGCGGTGGCGGCATGTTCCTGGCTTTCGGCGTGATGTGCGCGATCTACGAGGCGCAGCGCTCCGGGCGTGGCCAGGTCGTCGACGTGTCGATGGTGGAAGGTTCGGCGGCGCTGATGCACATGATGTACGGCATGCTCGGCGCGGGCCTCTGGCAGGACCGGCGCGGCGCCAACATGCTCGACGGTGCCGCGCACTTTTACGACTGTTACGAAACCGCCGACGGCCAGTACGTATCGATCGGCTCCATCGAACCGCAGTTCTATGCCCAGCTGGTCGAACTGGCCGGCCTCGACGCGGATCGATTCGCGCCGCAGCACGACGTTGAACAGTGGCCGCAGCTCAAAGCCGCGCTGGCCGAGGTCATCCGCCAGAAGACCCGCGACGAGTGGTGCGACATCATGGAAGGCACCGACGTGTGTTTCGCCCCGGTGCTGTCGATGAACGAGGCGCCGCGGCATGCCCACAATCGCGCCCGCGAGAGCTTCATCGAGCTCGACGGCATCACGCAACCGGCACCGGCGCCACGCTTCGGGCGAACGCCGCCGGCGATGCCGACCGCGCCTGCGGCCAGTGGGCGCGATACCGACGACGTCCTCGGCGCGGCGGGATTCACGCCGGAGATCGACACCATGGACCTTCACCTGA
>CAZOUC010000007.1:0-12387 GCA_964582825.1 uncultured Enterobacteriaceae bacterium
AGCACCGACGAGATCTTCAAGGACAAGAAGGTCGTGCTGTTCGCGGTGCCCGGCGCGTTCACGCCCGGCTGCTCGATGGCGCACCTGCCGGGCTACGTGGTCAATGCCGACCGCATCAAGGCGCGCGGAGTCGACACCATCGCCTGCCTGTCGGTGAACGACGCCTTCGTGATGTCCGCCTGGAGCAAGGCCCAGAACGCCGACGAGATCCTGATGCTCGCCGACGGCAATGCCGAGTTCACCAAGGCCGTGGACCTCAGCCTCGACGGCAGCGGCTACGGCATGGGCCTGCGCAGCCAGCGTTACGCGATGATCGTCGACGACGGCGTCGTGACGGCCCTGGCCGTCGAAGAAGGAGCCGGGGTGGACGTCTCTGCCGCCGAGAAGATTCTCGAGAAGCTCTGACCGGGACGGGCGCCGGCACGTGCCGGCGCCCGCCTACAGCAGCAGAAAGCACACGACGCTGATCAGCGCCGCTCCCACGAAGTTCAACACCAGCCCCTCCCGCGCCATCACCACGATCCGGATCTGACCGGTCGAGAACACGATCGAGTTCGGCGCCGTCGCGACCGGCAGCATGAACGCGCAGCTCGCGCTGAACGCGGCCGGCACCATCAGCAGGCGCGGGTCGAGGTCCGCGGCCACCGCCGCCGCGGCCAGGATCGGCATCAGCAGCGCGGTGCTCGCGGTATTGCTGGTGGTCTCGGTCAGGAACGTCACCAGCAGCGCTATGGTCGCGATCATCAGCAGGGTCGGCACGCCGCTCAGGCCCGCCAGCACCTGCGCCAGTTCGCCGCTCAGGCCCGACTCGGCGAAACCGCGCGCCAGGCAGATGCCGCCACCGAACAGCAAGAGCACGCCCCAGGGGATCTTCTGGGCAATCTCCCAGTCGAGCAGCGGACGACCCTCGTCGTCGGCCAGCGCGCTCATCACGATCACCGCCAGCAGCGCGACGCTGGCGTCATTGGCGTTCGGCAGGGAGAACCAGCCGCTCCAGCCTCCGAACGGCTCGCTGCGCGTCACCCAGGCCAGTGCGGTGAGCGCGAATACGGCCATCACGCGCCGCTCGCGGCTGGTCCAGGGCCCGGGATGCGGCATCTCCGGCGCCGCCTCGCGACCCAGGTTGCGCGTCAGCCACAGCCAGATGATCGGCAGGAACAGCAGCAGCACCGGCAGGGCCCAGCCCATCCACTGCAGGAAACCGACCGTCTCGCCGGTCACGTCGGCATAGACCTGCATGAACACGAGATTCGGCGGCGTACCGATCGGCGTGCCGATGCCGCCGACGCTGGCCGCGTAGGCGATGCCGAGCAGCAGCGGCACCGCCAGCGCGCGGTCACGGCTGTTCTCGAGCACGGCGAGGGCCACGGGCAGCAGCATCAGGGTCGTGGCGGTGTTGGAGATCCACATGCTCAGGGTGGCCGCGGCGAGCATGAATCCGAGCACGACGCGGCGGTTGCTGCCGCCGCCCAGCAAACGCACCAGGTACAGGGCCAGGCGGCGGTGGGCGCCGCTGGCCGCCAAGGCCGTCGACAGCAGGAAACCGCCGAGCAGCAGGAGGATCAGCGGACTGCCGTAGCTCTGCGCCACCTGTGACGGCGTCAGCACCCCGACCAGCGGCAGCAGGCCGAGCGGCAGCAGCGACGTGACCGGGATCGGGATCGGCTCGAAGATCCACCAGACGACACAGACGACCGCGACCGCCGCGCACCAGCTCGCCTCCGGCGACAGACCGAGGTATCCCAGATAGATCCAGGCCAGTGCCGCGAGCAGCGGCGCGACGAGCAGGCTGGGACGGCGCACGGCGTTCCCTTGTCGGTACGGGCGCAGGCGATTGTAGCGCGACCTTGGCGTACTGCCCCGGAACGTTACAATGGCCTGCCGTCATCGCCGCCGAAGAGCGCCGACCCTTGGCCGAATCACCGCCCCTGATCGATCCGTTTCAGCGCCGCATCAGCTACCTGCGCATGTCGGTTACCGACCGCTGCAACTTCCGCTGTGTCTATTGCATGGCCGAGGACATGACCTTCCTGCCGCGCAGCGAGGTGTTGAGTCTCGAAGAACTCGCGCGCGTGGCTCGCCTGTTCGTCGGACTCGGCGTGCAGAAGGTCCGGCTGACCGGCGGCGAGCCGCTGGTGCGGCGCGGCATCACGGACCTGGTCGACCGGATCGCGGGGCTGCCGGGCCTGAAGGAACTGGCCATGACCACCAACGGCGCCACGCTCGCCGCGCAGGCTGCCGATCTTCGTCGCGCGGGCCTGTCGCGCATCAACATCAGCGTCGACAGTCTCGATCCACAGCGCTTTCGCGACATCACCCGAACAGGGGACCTCGACGCGGTGCTGGCCGGCATCGACGCGGCGCAGCAGGCCGGCCTGGAGCCGGTGAAGATCAACGCCGTGATCCTGAAGGGACGCAATGACGACGAGGTGCTGCCGCTGGTCGAATTCGCGCGCCGCCGGCGACTCGACCTGTCCTTCATCGAGGAGATGCCGCTCGGCGTGATCGACGAGCACGACCGGGCCGTCAGTTTCGTCTCCAGCGCCGAGCTGCGTGCACTCATCGAGCGACGCTACCCGCTTACGCCGTCGGCCGAGAGCAGCGGCGGACCGTCCCGCTATTACCGGATGAGCGACAGCACGATCCGTGTCGGCTTCATCTCACCGCACAGCCAGAACTTCTGCGCCAGCTGCAACCGGGTGCGCGTCACCGTCGAGGGCCGCCTGTTGCTGTGCCTGGGCAACGAGCACTCGCTCGATCTCAAACCCCTGCTGCGCGGCGGCGCCGACGACAGCGCCATCAAAGCGGCCATCCGCGCCGCGGTCGACCGCAAGCCGGAGCGTCATCACTTCCGGCTCGACGAGGCGCCGCAGATCCTGCGCTTCATGAACGCCACCGGCGGCTGAGGGCCGATGGACGACGCGAGCGACCCGCGCCTCGACAGCCCCGCCACCGTCCAGCAGGATTTCGCGCAGGCCCGCTACATCTGCAGCGAGCAGATCGCCACGGCGGTGTACCTGGCCTGCGCGCTGCACAAACCGATTCTGATCGAGGGTCCGCCCGGCGTCGGCAAGACCGAGCTGGCCAAGACCTGCGCCGCCTATCTCGAGTTGCCGCTGCTGCGCCTGCAGTGCTACGAGGGTCTCGACGAGGCCAAGGCGCTGTACGAGTGGAAGTACGGCAAGCAGCTGCTGTACGTCCAGGTGCTCAAGGAACAGCTCGGCGACCTGCTCGGCGGCGCCGCGGATCTCGACAGCGCCGTGCAGCGCCTGCACGAGTTCGGCGACATCTTCTATTCCCGGGAGTTTCTCGAACCCCGGCCCCTGCTGCAGGCGCTGCTCGCCGACGACGGCGCGCTGCTGCTGATCGACGAGGTGGACAAGGCCGACCAGGAATTCGAAGCCCTGCTGCTGGAAATGCTCTCCGACTACCAGGTGTCGGTCCCGGAGATCGGCACCGTGCGAGCGGCCCGGCCACCGCTGGTGTTTCTGACCAGCAACAACACGCGTGAACTGGGCGACGCCCTCAAGCGCCGCTGCCTGCACCTGCACATCCCGTTTCCCGACAGCGCCCTGGAGACCCGCATCGTCGCCGCCCGGGTCCCCGAACTCGCCGATGCGCTGCGCGACGAGCTGGTGACCTTCGTGCAGACCCTGCGCGAACTGGACCTGCGCAAGCCGCCGGCGATCAGCGAAACGATCGACTGGGCCCGCACCCTTCTGCTGCTGCACGCCGAGCAGCTCGATGCCGAACTGATCCGCAACACCCTGAACGTGCTGCTGAAGGTCCAGGACGACATCGAGCACACCCTGGACGAACTGCGCAGCCTGCTGCCGCGGCGCTGATGGACGAGACCCTGCTCGAGTTCGTGCGCGCCCTGCGCAGCGCCGAGCTGCCCGTGTCCACGGCCGAGACCCTGGATGCGCTGCAGGCGGCGCGCGCGGTCGGCATCGACAACCGGCATACCCTGCAGGCTGCCCTGGGCGCCTGCCTGGCGAAATCGCAGGACGACCGCTCGCGCTTCGACCTGTGCTTCGAACGCTTCTTTGCAACGCACCGCCTGGACGCCCCGCAGGCAGCGGCGCCGCCGCCCGAACCCGCCGCCATCGAACAGGCGCTCGCGGACGGCGAGCCGGGCACCGATTCGCCGCCGCAACTGTCGCCACTGTCCGAGCTGCTGCTCAGCGGCGACGACGACGCGCTGGCCCTGGCCATCGCCCGCGCCGGCCGCGAAAGCCGACTGGCCGAGATGCGTTACTTCACGCAGAAGGGCCTGTTCGGCCGACGTCTGCTGATGGCGATGGGACTCGGCGAGCTCGACGCCGACATCCACCGCCTCGAGCAGACCGACGCCTCGCAGCAGCCGGGCAAGGCCGAAGCGCGGCAGCTGCGCTGGCGTCGCGAGCGGCTGCGCGAGCGCGCCGCCGAGGCGGTCGAGCGACACTACCTGCTCTACGCGGAGCAGCAGCAGCTGGAACTGCGTGACGCGGTCCTGCGCGACATGCGCCTGTCCCAGGTCGACCAGCGTGACCTGCTGCGCATGCAGCGCCTGGTGGCGCGCATCGCCCGACGCCTGGCGACACGCTTTTCGCGCCGCCGCCGCGTCACCCGACGCGGCGAGCTCGACGTGGCGCGTACGCTGCGGGCGGGCCTGGCCACCGACGGCGTGCTGTTCCGGACCCACTGGCGCCGGCGCCGCCGCGACCGGCCGCAGGTGCTGGTGCTGTGCGACGTCAGCGGGTCGGTGCGCAGCCACGCCCGGTTCCTGCTGCTGTTCCTGTACAGCCTGGCGGACGTGCTGCCTCGCGTGCGCAGCTTCGTGTTCAGCAGCGAGCTGCACGAGGTCAGCACCCTGTTCGAGCACAGCGATGCCGGCCGGGCCGTGGCCACGGCACTCGACCGCTACGGCCGCGGCGCCACCGACTACGGCCGCGCGCTGCGCGGCCTGCTTCTGCAGGCCGGTCGTGACCTCGACCGCCGGGCCACGGTGATCGTGCTCGGCGACGGCCGCAACAACCACGGCGACCCGGCGCTCGACGCCCTGGCGGAACTGGCCCGACGCAGCCGCCGGCTGCTGTGGCTGAATCCGGAAAGCCGGAGCGCCTGGGGCGAGGGGGATTCGGAGATGCTGCGTTACGCGCCGTACTGCAGAGAGCTGAGGGTGTGCCGTAGCCTGCGCGATCTCGAACGTTTCGTCGGCGACCTGCTGCGCCACCCGGGCTGAGCGCGCCCGGGGCAGGGCCGTCTCAGGCGGCGCGGCCCGAGCGCAGGTTGCCGATCACGGTCTCCAGGGCAGTCTCGAACAGTTCGCGATCGTCGAGCAGCTTCACCTGGCCATCCTGGATCATGCGGGCGAGCTGGCGCCGGGTGCACTCGAGCGCGCGCTGGCCGGTGCGCGTCACGAACAGGAAACTCGAGGTGGCGTCGAGCACGATCGCCAGCCGGCAGCGCTGCGGCCGGCCGTCCTCGCCGACCAGTTCGATCCAGCTGCCGCGGCTGAGCCGGGCCGTCATGTCCAGGTAGGTCGGCTCGGGATCGGGCTGCTCCGCCTGGACGTCGGCGGGCTCTTCGTCCTCGTCTTCGAGCTCAGGCGGCTGAACCGGTGCCGGGGCGGCTTCCGGGGGCGTCGCGAGAATGTCGTCCACCGCGCTGACGCGGTGGTCCGGTCCGTGCTCTTCGTCGTCGGCGCTGCCGGCGACGACTTCCATGCGCGGCGCCGCGAGCGCCTGCAGCATCTCCTCGGTGCGGGAGGCGTCGATTCCCGCGTTGACCAGAGCGTCGCGCGCGCGATCGGACAGAATCGCGGCGACGTCCGGATCCCGACCCTCGTCGAACCAGCGCAGCACGTCTTCCCCGAGCTGGGCCAGCGGACCCCAACTCGGGCCGCCGTCGCCCTCGCGCAGGTTGGCCATGTACAGGGCACGCTGCAGACCCTGGCGCAGCAGGGCATCCATCGCCGGTGTCAGGCGGCGCTCACCGATCAGGTCGGCGATGAACTGGCGCGTGATCTGCCGGGCGTGCTTGGTCTTCGCCTTGGCGCGGGCGGCTTCCTCGAGGCGCTGCTGCAGCAGTTCGGCGCGGCGCCGTTCGCGCTCGGTGAAGCCCCGGAACTCGTCGAGCAGCTGGTGGAAATCGGGATCCTCGCCGGACAGAATCTGCTCGACGACACCGGAAACCGCCTGGTACAGCGGGTCCTGCTCGACGTCGTCACCCGGCACCCAGCCGACGACGGCACGGAAAATCTCGTTGAGCAACAGGCGGATCGGGTGCCGCGAATTGCTGAAGAAGCTCGTGTCCTGGAGCGCCCGCTTGAGGATCGGAATCTGCAGGCGGGCGATCTGCGCGCGCATCGGCGCGGCGAGGCGCTGGTCCTCGAGGATGACGTCGAAGAGCATCGACACGAGGGTCAGCGTATCGCTCTCGCTCTGACCGGGTTGGCGGCCGGCCAGTGCGGGATTGCTCAGTACCACCTCGCGCAGCGACGTGCGGCTGCCGCCGGCCTGGGGCATCAGGGCGCCGACTTCCGGCATCGCCGTCAACGCGGTGACGAGGTCCGCCTGTGACAGGACGGGCCCGGGCGCCGTACCCTGGGCGCCCGCTACACCGGCCGCCATACCGCCTCCGGCGAACTGTCCGCCACCGCCCCCGGCCGCCTGACGCAGCAGGCCGACCAGTTGATCGAAAGTGCCGTCATTCTGTGCCGGAGCCTCCCTGGTCTGCGCCGCGGCGCTGCCGGCAGCCGTGGCGCCGCGCTGGCGGCGCCGTCCCGGCGTTTCCGCGGTATCCCGGATGCCGACGCGGGCAAAGGCAGCCAGGCACTCCCGGTACAGCTGGGCCAGGTCCTGGATCACGAAACGCTCGAACAGCTTGTACAGCACCAGGCGCGCCTCGATCGAAATCTCGAAGGTCTGCGTCGCCTGCCGGCACAGTTCGCACAGAACCGGCGGGGTGAACGGGTTGCCGGCGTCGCACTCGGGACTCGGCAGCTTGCTGATGCGCAGGCGGAGGTCGGCGAGGGGGCGCGTGAACACTTCCTCGGCGCGCGCGCTCATCGAATGCAGAGCGACTTCCTCTTCGTGCTCATCCTTGTCGAGCAGGGCGAAATCGGAATCGTCGCCGCCGCGGGACTTCAGGGCTGTGTCGCCGCCCGAGGCAGCGGCGAGCCACAGGGCGTGCCAGGCGGCCTCGTAGTCGCTGCGCTTGAGGCGTACGAGGCGCATCGCTTCGAAAAAATTGCGCTGGTCGCGGCCGCTCGAGGTCTTGCCGGCCATCTCGAAGAAGCGGTCGTCGGCCGCGTCCATCATGCGCCCGATGCGCGGCTTCAGGTAGTCCCAGCCGATCCGGCTGTACTGCCGCGGCACGGCACGAACGGCGCCGGGGCGCGGCGTCGTGACTGGCGTGCTGGCGGATTGCTGGCTCATGCCGTTCGACCTCGGGACATACCCACGGCTCGACCGCGGGCCGACAGCTCATCGGAGGTTCAGTATAACGACCCGTGCCGCAGCGTCAGCCGCGCGACGCGCAAAGCGTGACGCGGTGCACAATTCCGGTGTCAGCGCATCGGACGCGGCGTGGCAAAGCGCAGGGCCAGGCGCTCGCCCTCGCATCGGGCGACGCGCATCAGGAACTGGTCGGAGTGGGCCGATTCATCATCCGATACGACCCCCTGCAGGTTCAGGCCGACCAGGCGGCCCGGGCGCAGCATCGGGCCCGTGTAATTCTCCAGCAGCACACCACCTTCGGACATGTCCACGGTAACGGCGATGTAGGCTTCATCCTCGCCGAGTACGACCGCGGCGCGCAGGTTGACGCCAACCCGGCGGTGGCTGCGGTTCTCCTGTTCGATGGATGCCTTGCTCACTGGACGATGCCTCGTACCTGCCGCGCTCGTCAGTTGATGTTTAGCTTAACAGCTAGTTCCTCGCAACCAGCGGGCTGTCCACCTTGCTGAGTTCGCTGTCGAGCTGGCGGCCCACCGCCCCGGGTACCCTGCCGCGCCGGGTGAACCAGTGGTACGCGACCGGAATGACCAGCAGTGTCAGCACGGTGGCCACGCTGACCCCGCTGATGATGACGATGCCGATGACCGACCGCGATTCGCTGCCCGCGCCGGAGGACAGCACCAGCGGCACCGCGCCCATGACCGTGGTGATGGCGGTCATGAAGATCGGGCGCAGGCGCAGCGAGGCCGCCTCGATCAGGGCCGATTCCTCGTCGAGCCCCTTGCGCCGTAGCTGGTTGGCGAACTCCACGATCAGGATGCCGTTCTTGGTCGCGAGCCCCACCAGGATGATGATGCCGATCTGACTGTAGATGTTCAGGGTCTGCCCGAACGCAAACAGGCCGAGCAGGGCGCCGACGATCGCCAGGGGCACCGTCAGCATGATGATCAGCGGGTGCACGAAGCTCTCGAACTGCGCCGACAGCACCAGGAATACCACCAGCAGGGCCAGGGCGAAGCTCAGGTAGATCGACTGTCCGGAGGTGCGCAGCTCGAGTGACTCGCCCTTGTAGTCGTAGCTGGCCTCGGAAGGCAGTTCCGTGCGTACCAGTTCCTCCAGGTACACGAGGGCCTCGTCCAGGCTGTAGCCCGGCACGAGGTCGGCTTCGATCGTAATCGCCCGCACCCGGTTGTAGCGATTCAGGGTACCGGCGTCGGCACTCTCCTCGATGCTGATGAGATTGGCCAGCGGGACGAGTCGGCCGCTCTGGTCCGAGCGCACGTAGATGTTGGCCATGTCGAGGGGCGTCTGCTTGTCCTCCCGCATCCCCTCGAGGATGACGTCGTATTCCTCCCCGTCCATCAGGAAGGTGGTCACCCGCCGATAGCCCATCAGCGTTTCCAGCGTGCGGCCGATGTTACTGACGCTGACGCCGAGATCACCCGCCCGCTCACGGTCGATACTCACGCGCAGCTGCGGCTTGGTCTCGCGGTAATCGTGGTCGACGCCGGTGAGGTTCGGGTTCTCGGCGACCTTTTCCAGCAGGATGTCGCGCCACTGCGCGAGCTCGTCGTAGGAGCCGCCTCCGAGCACGAACTCGACCGGCTTGCCGAAGCGGCCACCGAGCGAGCGCGGCATGATCGGGAAGGCGCGCACACTGGTGACGTCGGCGATGCGGCCGGCGATGTCGCGCGCGATCTCGCTGGCCGGGCGCCGCTCGCCCCAGTCGGAGAGCACGATGATGCCGATGCCGCTGTTGAAGCTCTCGCCGCCGCCCCAGCTCGGCGCGCGCAGCAGCAGGCGCTTGATTTCGCCGTTCTCGACCAGCGGCATGATGCGCTGCTCGATGTCCATGACCGCGTCCATCGTGAAGTCGAAGGAGGCGCCGTCCGGCGCCTGGATCGGCATGAACAGGATGCCCCGGTCCTCACGCGGCGCGAACTCGCTCGGCACCACGCGCAGCAGGCCGTAGATGCCGGCGCAGACCAGCGCGATGATCGCCACCGCGATGGCCGGCCGGTGCAGCACGACGCCGAGCGACCAGGCGTAGAAATCGCGCAGGCGACCGAACAGGGCGTCGATGCGGTGCGCGCGTGGCGGCCCCGACAGCAGCTTCGAGCACATCGCCGGCGACAGCGTCAGGGCCACGATGCTCGAGAAGATCACCGCGGCCGTGATCGCCACGGCAAACTCGCCGAACAGGCGCCCGACGTTGTCGCGCAGGAAGGTGATCGGCAGGAACACGGCGACCAGCACCGCGGTGGTGGCGACCACCGCGAAGCCCACCTGGCGCGCACCGAGGTACGAGGCCACCAGTGCCGATTCGCCGCGTGCCACCCGGCGATGGATGTTCTCGAGCACGACGATGGCGTCGTCGACCACCAGGCCGATCGCCAGCACCATCGCCAGCAGAGTCAGCAGGTTGATGCTGTAGTCGAGGAAGTACAGCACCGTGAAGGTCGCGATCAGGGATACCGGCACCGTGACCGCGGGCACCAGCATCGCCCGCCAGTCACCGAGAAACACCAGGATGACCAGCACCACCAGGCCGGCGGCGATGAACAGGGTCCGGTAGACCTCTTTGATCGCGGTTTCGACGAACACGGTCGAATCGAAGCTGGCCTTGAGCTCGACCCCGGCCGGAAGTCCGGGCTCGATGCGTTTGACCTCCTCCTTGACGGCACGCCCCACCGCCAGGGTGCTGGCCTTGCTCTGCGGGATGATGCCGAGACCGATCATCGGCACGCCGTTGCCGCGGAACGACTGGCGTGACTCCTCGGCCTCGAGCTCGACGCGCGCCACGTCGCCGAGGCGGACCAGGTAGCCCTCGGCGCCCTCGCGGATCACCAGGTCCCGGAAGTCCTGTTCGCTGTAGTAACTGCGTTCGAGACGGACGACGAAATCGCGCTCTTCGGAACGCACCGAGCCGGCCGGAAACTCGACGTTCTCGCGGCGCAGCGCCTGCTCGACGTCACCGGCGGTCAGCTGCCGGGCAGCCAGGGCCTTGCGGTCGAGCCAGATGCGCATCGCGTAGTCGAGGGCTCCGCCGACGCGCACCCGCGCCACGCCGTCAACCACCGACAGGCGATCGACGAGCTGGCGGCGCGCGTAGTCGGTGAGCTCGAGACGGTCGAGCCGGTCGCTGACCAGGTTCAGCCACATGATCGTGCGGTCCGAGGAGTCGGCCTTGCGAATGTCGGGGGGGTCTGCCTCTTCGGGCAGGTTGTCGACGACGCCGGAGATGCGGTCGCGCACGTCGTTGGCCGCGTCGTCGACGTCGCGGTTCAGGTCGAACTCGATGGTGACCTCGGACTGCCCGTCGGAGCTCGACGAGGTGATCGAGCGAGTTCCCTCGATGCCCGCGACGCGATCCTCGATCAGCTGCGTGATGCGGGTTTCCACGGTCGCGGCGGCTGCACCCGGGTAGCTGGTGTCGATACTGACGATCGGGGGGTCGATGTCGGGGTACTCGCGCACCGGGATCGAATTGAAGCTGACGATGCCGAAGGCCACCAGGAGCAGGCTGATGACCGCGGCGAAAACGGGGCGGCGTACCGCGGTGTCTGACAGGATCATGACGCGGCCTCGTCGCCGAGGATTCGCAGCGGGCTGGCGTTGCGCACCGACATCAGGCCGCTGACCACCACGAGGTCCCCGGCCTCGAGTCCGCTGACGACCTCCGCATAACCGGGGGTGCGTTCACCGAGCTCGACGCGCACCTCACTGGCCTGCGGCCCCTCTTCGCTGTCGACCACCCGAAACGCGTAGTGCCGTTCCTGGCGGTGAATGATCGCCTCTTCCGGCACCAGCAGGGCCTCCTGCAGGCCGTGCGTCAGCTCGACGTTGAGCAGCATGCCGGGCTTGAGCAGGCGTTCCTCGTTGGGCAGTTCGGCGCGCACGACCACCGAGCGATCTTCCGGGTTGATTCTCGAGTCGATACCGACGACCTCGCCAGTGAACACGAGATCGCCGTAAGCCGGAGACCGGGCCTCCACGGCCAGGCCCGGCCGCAGGTCACCGAGGTATACCTCGGCGACCGGAAAATCGAGGCGAATCGTGTCGATGTCGTCCAGCGTCGTGATCATGGTCTGCGGCGTCACCAGGGCGCCGACACTGACCTGGCGCAGGCCAACCGCGCCGGCGAACGGCGCTCGAATCTCGTGCTCGCGCAGGCTGGCCTGGACCGCCTCGAGACGGTGCTGGGCCACTTCCAGCATGGTGCGTCGCTCGTCGAGCTGGTTTTCGGGCAGCTGCTGGTTGCGCACCAGACCCTCGATACGCCGCACCTCGCGTTCCTGTTCGGCGACCATCGCACGGGCTTCCGCGAGCTGGGCCAGTTCCTCGCTTCGCGCCAGGCTCACGAGCGGGTCGCCAGCCTCGACGTACTGTCCGTCACTGAAATGGATGGCTTCGATGATGTCGGTGACCGTGGGTCGGATTTCCACCGACTCGGCAGCCAGCGCGGTACCGATCGCCTCGGTGCGCCGGCTGATGGTCGAGCGCTCGATCGCGGCCACCTCGACGGGTACGGCGCGCGCCCCCCCCTGTTGCGCCGCCGGGGCGTCGTCGCGGCCGAGCCACCAGGCGGCGGCCGCGGCGGCGACGAGGGCAGCGATAATCCAGGGAATGAAACGCATCACGGTTCTCTCATTACGCCTTCGAGGCATTCTTGCGACGGAGCAAACCAGTAGCTCGAGGTCACGGGGGTGGAATAGTCGGTCCAGCGGTCATAGTGGCCGTCGCCGGCGCAGCCGAACATGCGGTCGAGCATCATCGCGAAACGGATCAGCTCGGCTGAGAAGGCCAGCGAGTACCAGCCCTGCTCGTCGAAATCGCCGAAGGCAAAGCCCCGGCTGAATACCGGCAGTACCCGGCCGTCGAGCTCCAGCCGCGTCCGCGCCGCGTGCGAATCGACAGGCAGCGGAGCCAGCGCCGTGCCGTCGTC
>CAZOUC010000007.1:12397-17548 GCA_964582825.1 uncultured Enterobacteriaceae bacterium
TACCACCGAGCCCCCGGCGATGCCGAAGGCAGCCGCCGTGCCGTCGTCCCGGCGGCGGCCGCGGATGCGCTCCTGCTCGGCGAGCGGCAGGTCGAGGAAAGCCTGTAAACGGTGCACCCACTTCTGCGAGAGCAGGAAGCTGCCGCCGGCGCCGACCGCGCCCTCCGGCAGCAGCGCGACAGCGTGCCGCCGCGAGGAATCCGGCGCGTCGGCGGCACCCGGAAAGCCCGACAGGTCCAGTCCGTCGCGGTAGCGGAAGCCCGCGACCGCCAGTTCGCGGTGTGCGACCGCCGCGAGCGCCGCGTCGGCGGCCCGGGCCGCGTCGAACAGCAGGTCCTGGCGCGTGCCGTGCAGCCAGACCAGGAGGTCTCCCTGGGTGCCGATCGCGTCACGGCCGTCGGCGCCGTGCACCGTGTGAAACGGTATCAGGGCCTCGGGCACCTCGGCCGGCGCCGCGGAACGCCAGGCCTCCACGCCGAAGGCCAGCAGGCGCCAGACCGGCCTGTCAGCCGCCGGCGGCAGGGCACGCAGGGCAGTCCGCAACGCGTCGGCGTCGATGCCCGGGCGCACACGGTACTCCAGCGCCTGGTAGCAGGTACTGTCGTCCGTGGCCGCAAATATCGCAGCCTGTGGCGTGCTCATCGAGGAGTGCTGTTCGTAAGTGGTGACTACGAAGTTATACGTCAATACGACGGGCGCAACAATACGGACCAGACCCGGCTGTGCGTCCGGCAGGCCGCGGTATACACTGCGCGCCATGCTGCCCCCGCTGCGGGGCGCGATGCCTCGAGGAGACCCATGCACGCGGAACTGGAGACGCGGCTCGACCGGCTGCACGGCGGCCGGGAGTCCGCCGAGGTCCTGGCCTCGCGGCGCGGCATCGAGAAAGAGAGCCTGCGCATCACGCCGGACGGCCACCTCGCGCTGACGCCGCACCCGCCCTCGCTCGGCTCGGCGCTGACCCATCCGCACATCACCACGGACTTTTCCGAAGCCCTGCTCGAGTTCATCACCGAGCCACACGGCTCGATCGCCGGCGCGCTGCACGAACTCGAGGAGATTCACCGCTTCGTGTACGGCGCGCTCGGCGACGACGAGCTGCTGTGGGTCACGAGCATGCCCTGCCTGCTCGCCGACGACCGGATTCCGGTGGCGCGGTACGGCAGCTCCAACGTCGCCCGGATGAAGACCGTCTACCGCCTCGGTCTGGCGCACCGCTACGGGCGCCAGATGCAGACGATCGCCGGCATTCACTACAATATCTCGCTGACGGCTTCGTTCTGGGACTGGTGGCGGGGGCACGTCGAGGACGGCGGGACGCGCCAGGCGACCAAGACCCGGGCCTACTTCGGCCTGATCCGCAATTTTCACCGCCTCGCCTGGCTGCTCGTGTATCTGTTCGGCGCGTCTCCGGCCCTGTGCAAGACCTTCCTCGGCGGCCGTCCGCACGCGCTCGAGCCGCTGACGCGCGGTACCCTGCACGCGCCCTGGGGCACCTCGCTGCGCATGGGCGACCTCGGCTACCAGAGCGACGCCCAGTCGGGCCTGGACATCTCGTACAACTGCCTCGAGGAGTACATCGACACGCTGGAAAAGGCGGTGACGACGCCGCACCCGGACTACGAGCGCATCGGCGTGCGCGGCCCGGACGGCTATCGGCAGCTCAACACCAGCCTGCTGCAGATCGAGAACGAGTTCTACAGCACGATACGGCCCAAGCAACCGACCGGCAGCGGCGAGGCGCCGCGTCGTGCGCTGGCGCGGCGCGGCGTGGAGTACGTGGAGGTCCGCTGCCTCGACCTGAACCCGTTCCTGCCGCTGGGGATCGACGAGGACGCGGCCCGCTTCCTCGAAACCTTCCTGGTGTACTGCCAGCTCAGCAGCAGCCCCTGGTCCAGCAGCGAAGGGCGCCTGGCGGCACGCGAGAACCTGCGGCGCGTGGTCAATCGCGGCCGTGAACCGGGCCTCGAGCTGATCCGCAACGGCACCGACGCGACCCTGCAGGACTGGGCCCTGGAATTGCTCGCCGACATGGCGCCGGTCGCGGCACTGCTGGACGACCGTGACCGCGGCGACGCCTCGCGGCGCTCGCTCGCCCGGCAGCGTGAAAAGGTCGAGGACCCGGAGCGCACCCCGTCGGCGACGGTCCTGCGCCTGCTGCGCGAGCGCGACGAACCGTTCTTCTACTTCGCCATGGCGCAGGCGCGCCAGCACCGTGATGCCTTCCGGGCGCAGCCGCTGGACGCGGGCCGCCAGGCCGAGATGCAGGACCTCTGTGTGCGGTCCCTGCACCAGCAAGCCGAGCTGGAGTCCGGTGAGGACCTCGACTTCGACAGCTACCTCGCGCGCTACTTCGCGCAGTAGGTGCCTCAGGCGTCGTCGAGATCTTCCTTGGAGATGGCCCCGGCGCTGAGCGCCTCGGAGTGTTCCTCGCCATCCTCCCAGCCTTCGTCCTGTTCTTCCGGCGGGCTGATGCCGATGTGAAACGCCGCGAACCCAGGGAGCACGACCTGGTCAACCGCCATGCCGATGACACGGCCCTCAAAGCGCGACACCAGGTCGGTGCTGAGGTTGGTGATCGGGTCGACGATCCGGCCGAGTATCTGGCCCTCCTCGATACGCTCACCCAGTTCGACGTCGCCGAGCAGAATGCCGCCGGTCTCGGCGCGCACCCAGCGCGATCGGTAATACACCGGCGCTGGGTTGCCCCAGACACGCAGGGTCCGGTACATGCCCAGCTGATCCATCGCCGCGAAGATGCGCTGCACGCCCTTGGTCACTTCTTCGTCCTGCAGGCGCAGAGGCTCCCCGGCTTCCAGAGTCACCGCGGGAATTCCCGCTTCGAGCGCGGCGCGGCGCAGGGTGCCGCGCCCGCCGGCGCTGTAGACCACGATCATGTCACCGAAGGCATCGGCCAGCGCGCGCACGGTGGGTTCGTCGAGATTGGCGCGCAGCTGCGGCAGGTTGGTCCGGTAGTTCGAACCGGTGTGCAGATCGATCAGCACGTCGCAGTGCGTGACGACCTCGGAAAAGAACGAGTGCGCGATGCGCGAGGCCGAACTGCCGCGCGGATTGCCCGGGAAGTAGCGATTGAGATCACGTCGGTCCGGCAGGTAGCGCGAATTGCGCTTGAACCCGAGCAGGTTGACGATCGGCACCCCGACTACGGTGCCGGCGAGCTTGGACGCGTCGATGTCGAACATCACCCGGCGCACCATCTCGATGCCGTTGAGCTCGTCGCCGTGCACCGCAGCGGTCAGGCACAGCACCGCCCCCTCGAACACCCCGTTGACCACCAGCACCGGCGTCGGCACGGCGATGCCGGCGAAGGAGTTTTCGGGCTCCCAGGCAAGACGGGCGGTATCTCCCGGCGCGACGTTCGCACCGAGCAGTTCGAAGCCCGCCTTGCTGCGCACCGGCTCGACGTCGGCGACCCCGTCGGTCAGGGCTTCGAGCAGTGCCTGGCGCGCCGCCGGCGAAATGCGCTCGGCACCCTCGACAGCGAGCGGCTGCGGCGGCAGTTCCAGTGCGCCGTTCTCCTCGCTCTCGGAATCGGCCGCTTCGCTGTCGACTTCGGATGCGAGCAGCGGCCCGGCGCAGACGAACAGCACCGCGAACAGGGCAGCGCAATGGCGGAAATACCGGTTCAACGCTGTACGACGAAGGAGGTGAAGAGCACGTCTTCCACGCCCTCCACGTCCTCTTCCTCCCGGAGAATCTGCCGCACCCGCTGCAGCGCTTCAGCGCGCAGCGCCTCACGGCCGGTGGTAGACCCGATGGCCTCGTCGGTCTGCGCCGAGACCAGCATCAGCAGTTCGTGGCGGATCCAGGGCAGGTGTCGCCTGACGGCGTCCTCGACGGACTCCTGGGCCCGGATCGACACCCCGACCCGGACGTATCGCAAGCGGCCTTCGCTGCCGTAATTGGCGACCATCGGCGGCGTGAGTTCTATATAGATGGAGTTTGGCGGCAGCGCGTCCTCGTCGTCCTGGGCGTGGGCCGGTGCAGCCAGCAGCAGCAGGGCGCAAAGGGCGAACGACCAGACGGTGCAGCGGCTGGAAGCGGTACTGGGTAGTGCGGACCGGATCATCCGCACAAGTGTAGTGGTTAACACGGTGCGGGGCGAATTCGCTTGATTCGGTGGTCTCACAGGTCTACTGTGCCGTGATTTTTCGAACCGAGATGACCGTGCCGCTCCAGTTCCTCACGCCCAGACTGCTGTTCCTGCTGCTGTTCCTGATGTGCGCGGGCATGATGGGATTCGGCTACTTCCTGCAGTACGTACTCGGGCTCGAGCCCTGCCCGCTGTGCATGACCCAGCGGGTGTTCATCACGCTCACCGGGCTGATCGGCCTCGCCGCTGCCGTGCACGGTCCGGCGAGGCTCGGACAGGGCATCTACGGCGGCCTGGCGATCCTGACCGCCTGCAGCGGCGGCGGCTTCTCGATCCGCCAGCTGTACCTGCAGAGCCTGCCGCCGGAACGGGCGCCGGCCTGTGGCCCGAGCGTCGAGTACATGTTCGAAGTATTCCCGCTCAACGAGGCTCTGATGATGATGCTCAGCGGCGACGGCAACTGCGCCGAGGTCTCGGCATCGTTTCTGGGCCTGAGCATCCCCGGCTGGACCCTGGTCGGCTTCGTCATGATGGTCGGACTGGTCGTCGCGGCGCTGCTGCGCGGGCGCCAAACCGACGGCGCCTGACGCGCCCGGCCCATATCTTGGCCGGACTGTGCACTGGAACACCACATCTTGTGGCTCGAGGGCCCACCCGACCAAGGCCTGCCAAAAAACATCAAAAAACCTTGCCAAATATCTGATTTGCGCCAGAATTATTGTTGCGCACAGCGCGTTTCGACCCGTTGAGGCCAGCAAGGATTCACGCAATGCACGCTTCCGCCAGCCCGCTTCAGAACGCCGAGCCCGGTGCCATCGAACCGTTTCTCGAGCGCTGGCTCGGTGACCGCCGACGCCTGATTTCCACCTACTGCGCCCTGACCGTCGAACTGCGCAAGCCGCGCCGGGGCAAACTCGCCGACGAAGCGCTGCGCCGCTTCCGCAGCCAGCTCGTCGACTACGTCTGCGCCGGCCACTTCGACGTCTACAGCCGCCTGCTCAGCGATCGGATCATCTTCATCGGCGGTCCGATCTCCG
>CAZOUC010000008.1:0-17361 GCA_964582825.1 uncultured Enterobacteriaceae bacterium
CTGAAGATCAAGCCGCAGCCCGAGCGCGTCAAGAAAGGATACTTCCAGGTGCTTGCGGAAGCCTACGGCGGCGTGCTGCTCAATCCCTGGTTCGACCGGGACCTGTCGCTGGCCGGCCGCGTGACCGTGTCCACGCCCGCCGGTCTGCGCCATGCCCTGATCGACCTGGGGCGCCCGGTGGCGATCATTCCGAGCCTCGCCATCCATCTCGATCGCGAGCAGAACCGCAGCAAGACCGTCGACGCGCAGCGCCACCTGCCGGCGATCCTCGCTCTGGACGACGGCGGTGACGAGGACTTCGAGACTCTGCTGCTGGAGATCGTGCGCGACAGCGTGCCGGAGACGCAGGCCGAGCGGGTGCTCGATTTCGAACTCTCGCTGTACGACGTGCAGGCCCCGGCCCGGATCGGCCTGCGTGAGGAATTCATCGCTTCGGCGCGGCTCGACAACCTGCTGAGCTGTCATGCCGGCGTCCGGGCGATCGCGGCGGCAGACACCGAGGTCAGCACGCTGCTGGTGTGCAACGACCACGAGGAGGTCGGCAGCCAGTCGGCGATCGGCGCCCAGGGGCCGATGCTCCGCCAGTTCTTCGAGCGTGTCATCGCCGACGTCGAGACCCGCGAGCGGGTGCTCAAGGCCTCGATGCTGATCTCTGTCGATAATGCCCACGGCGTGCACCCGAATTTCCCGGACTATCACGACGCGCAGCACGGGCCGCTGCTCAATGGCGGGCCCGTGATCAAGGTCAACGCCAGCCAGCGTTACGCTTCGAACAGCGAGACCGCGTCCATTTACCGCTGGCTCTGCCACCGCGACGGCGTGCCGGTGCAGGATTTCGTGTCGCGCAGCGACCTGCCCTGCGGCAGTACGATCGGACCCATCACCGCGGCCGAACTGGGTCTGCGCACGCTGGATCTCGGCGTACCGACATTCGCGATGCACTCCGTGCGCGAGTTGGCCGGATGTCGCGACGTCGAACTACTGCAGCGCGTACTGGGCGCTTTTCTCGCCCTGTCCGAGCTGCCCATCGGCGCCTGACGTTTTCCGTGCAGCCGGGCGCAGGGTATGATTGCGCCCCCGAAGCAAGCCGGCCGGTCATTTCAACGATGCAGAGAGTTCTGACGGGGATCACCACCACGGGAACACCGCACCTGGGCAATTACGTGGGTGCCATCAAGCCGGCGATCGCCGCCAGCCACGCGGCGGATGTCGAGTCGTTCCTGTTCCTGGCGGACCTGCACGCTCTGATCAAGTGCCAGGAGCCGGATCAGGTCCACCGCTCCACCCTCGAGATCGCCGCTACCTGGCTCGCCCTCGGCCTCGATCCCGACCGGGTCGTGTTCTATCGCCAGTCGGACGTTCCCGAGATTCCGCAGCTCACCTGGTTGCTGACCTGCATGACCGCCAAGGGCCTGATGAATCGCGCGCACGCATACAAGGCCGCGGTGCAGGCCAACGAGGAGGCAGGTGAAGACCCGGACCGCGCCGTGACGATGGGGCTGTTCTGCTACCCGGTGCTGATGGCGGCCGACATCCTGATGTTCAATGCGCATCGGGTGCCGGTCGGCCGTGACCAGGTCCAGCACGTGGAGATGGCGCGCGACATCGCCCAGCGCTTCAACCATCACTACGGCGAGCACTTCGTGCTGCCGGAGGCCGAACTGGCCGAAGACGCGGCCGTGTTGCCGGGCCTGGACGGTCGCAAGATGAGCAAGAGCTACGGCAACACGATTCCGCTGTTTCTCGGCGCCAAGAAACTGCGCAAGCAGATCAACCAGATCCGCACCAATCTCCTCGAGCCCGGCGAGCCCAAGGACCCCGACGACTCGGCGGTGTACCAGATCTACCGCGCCTTCGCGACGCCGGCCGAAGCCGGACAGATGCGCGAGGAATTCGCCGCCGGCATCGCCTGGGGAGAGGCCAAGCGCCGCCTGTTTGAACGGGTCGACGGGGAGCTGGCGCCGGCGCGCGAGCGTTACGAGGCACTGCTGGCCTCGCCACGGCAGGTCGAGGACGTGCTGCAGGCGGGCGCGGCCCGGGCCCGGGCACAGGCCGCGCCGTTCATCGCCCGGCTGTTCGATGCGGTGGGCATTCGCCGCCTCGGCTGAGCCGCGGCCCTACCAGCCGAAATTCATGCCGACGAACAGGGCTCTCGGCTGCCCGACAAAGTAGCGTTCGTTGCCGAACGCAAAGTCCGCCCGCTCGGCGTAACGTCGATCCGTGGCGTTGAGCAGGCGCGCGAACCAGGACCACCGCGTGCCGATCGACTGCTGCAGGCGCAGGTTGACCAGTTCGTGCCCCGGGTACCGCGCCGTGTTCAGCGCGTCCAGGTAGTAGCGGCCCATGTGCAGCAGTTCGAGCTCCAGTTCGCCGTCCGGCAGGGCGCGCCACAACAGCGCCGCGCGGCCGAGCGTGCGTGGCGCGGTGTCCATGTCGTTACCGCGAATCGGTCCGTCGACGATATCGACGTCATTGCGGTAGCGGTGGCGCGCGTATGTCGCGCTGAGCTGTACTTCGAGCTCCTCGGCAACGGCATGACGCCAGCCGAGTTCGATGCCCTCGTGCTCCGAGCGGCCGCCGCCCTGGAATTCCCGATCGCTGTTGCGGAACAGGTAGTCCTCTTTGTCGATACGGTACAGGGCCAGTTCCAGGCGGCCGCCGTCGTAGGCCTGCCGGTAGCCGAGCTCGACGCTGTCCGCGCGCTCCGAATCGAGCGCGGCCACCTGCTGGCCGTCCTGCAGACGGTAGAGTTCCGTTGCCTGCGGCGCGCGGAAGCCCCGCGTCAGCGCCAACCATACGCGGCCGCCGGCAGCGGTCTCGCGGCTCAACGCCAGGCGTGGCGACAGGTCGGCAAAGGCGTCGTCCCGGTCGGCGGGCCGGTAGAAGCGGCAGTTGCTCACGCCGGTGGCGCAGGCGTCGCCGACACCGCTGCGGTTGTCGTAGTCGTACTCGTTGCGTTCGTAGCGCAAGCCCAGGTCCAGCCGGGTCCCGTAAGGACCACTCCAGCTGGCCTGAAGGAAGGGGGCGAGCAGGGTCGCGTCGACCTGGTAGTCGTAATGCACGCCGGCAGGGAGGGCGGGCGAGAACGGCTCGGCCTGGTCCTCCTTGAGCCAGGCATCGGTGTACTCGAGGTCCAGTCCCGCGCTCAGCCGCCAGTCCGGCCCCCAGCTGCGGTGAACGCTGCTCTGCAGGCCCAGGCTCCAGTGGCCGTTGCGCTCGCGGGCCTTCCAGGGCAGGAAATGCTGCAGGAACTCCATGTCGTTCCAGCGCAGGTAGGGGGTCAGCAGCCAGCCTTCCTCGCCGTCGCCACCCCGCCAGCGCGACCAGGCGCGCAGGGACGCCGCTTCCCGGTAGGCTTCCGGATTGGGATTGCTGCGTCGCAGTTCGCCGTCCCGGTAGGCGTCCGGCCCCTCGATGAAGCCCGCGGTCTGCTGGTCCAGGTAACTGCCGCTGACGCCGCTGTCGATTTCGGCGGCGCCCGTGCTGCTGGCGTGACGCAGGGTCCACTTGTGCTGCTTGAAACCCGAGTCCGCCTGGTAGCCGCCGTCGTGGGTGGCGTTGAACAGCGCGAGCAGGCGCTGATCGCTGCCACCCGAGTGCGCGGCCAGCTTGACGCGGCCGTACTGGTCCGGCCCCAGCTCCAGCCCCAGCCGTCCCGAAGGCTCCGCAGCCGGTTCCGGCGTCAGCACGTTGATCACGCCATGAACGGCGTTGGATCCGTACACCGCGGTACCCGGTCCGCGCAGCACCTCGATGCGTTCCGCCTGCTCCGTGTTGGCGTCGAACAGCTGATTGACGTTGCAGAACCCGGCTGCACGCAGCGGAACCAGGTCCTCGGTCATCAGGAAGGCGCCGCAGGCGCCCGGGCCGGTGAAAACGGGCGAGCGGATTGCGGTCAGGTGCTCCTGGCCGTTGCCGCGGCTCACCCAGCCGCCGGGCACCTGGAAGAAGGCCTGGCTGACGTGCTGGGACCCGGTTCGCTGCAGCGCTGCCGCGTCGATTCGTGCGATCGACAGGGCTTCGAGACTGGCGTCGCTCTCGACCCGACTCGCGCTGACGACCACTTCCTCGATCGTCCCGGCGGTGGTGGACTGGATCGCGAGCAGCGCCAGCACCGCGCCGAGGCGCGCCCGTCGCCGCCGCAGCGTTGTCGGGCAGGCGGCGCTCGGCCGTGAGCCTGCTGTGGTCACTACGGAAAACTCCTATACTCGACTATCGATGAGAGGGTAGGTCATGAACTCCGGACTGCTGCTGGCCGGACTGGCGATCGTCGTCGTGCTCGGTGCGTTTCTTTGGATGCGCCGTGGCGCCGGGAGAAAAAACACGCCCCCCAGCGGCCACAGGCCGCACAGCCAGACGCTGCACGCGGCGCCCCACGCGCCGCCAAGGGATGGCTTCGAGGCGCTCGTATTCGTCGCGGGCAATCCCCGCTGTGACGCGGCTGCCGCCATGGCGCGCCGCACCTTGCAGAAGCGGGAGGCGCCGGCGTTGCCCCTGAGCGGCTGCAGCGCGCCGGAGCGCTGCCAGTGCCGGCTGCGTCCGGTCGGCAACCGCCGTCGGGGACAGCGCCGCATCGGCGCCGACCGCCGCGGCGACATCCGCTTCGACGACGACGGCGGCGGCGGCGACGACCGTCGTGGCGATGCCAAGGCGTGGACGACGCCCCACGACTGAGCGGCGGCTCAACGGATGATCTTGATCCACTCGCCGGGCTCCGGTTCTCCACGCGGGTAGTAGCCATTCAGAATGCGCAGCTGCTCCTCCGGATAGTCCGGCAGCGGACTCTGGGCGGCCAGCTTCTCGAAGGTGGTCCCGGGCTTGGCCTGGATGTAGTGCACGGTCAGGGCAAACGCCCTTTCCTGGTCCTGCGGACGCAGCGGGCGGAAGCTGCTGATGGTGGTGCGAAACATCAGGTCGTAGAACTCGGCCAGTTCCGCGTTGCCGGTGCGGCCGATGAACAGGTACGCGGCCCCCTGGTGGGACAGCACCGCGATGCGTCGCTTCGGGCCGCCACCCGGGTCCGGGTACCGTGCCATGTAGCCGGGAATGCCCTCGTCGGTTTCGATCATCTGGCCGTCGCTGAGGCCGGTGACGCCTAGGCTCTCGAGGTACTGCTCGAAGGTCAGCGCCGGGTCAGCCTTCTTGACCTGCATCTGCAGCACGGTGCGGTCGCGGTTCGGCGATCCCTGCAGCCTCGAGCCGCGGCTCACCAGTTCCCAGTCGGCTGGAAAGGCGACGGTGAAATTGAGGCGCGCGTTGTAGTACCGGTTGTCGATGACCGCCGATTGCTTCGGCTCGTCGGCGAACTTCATATCCTGGATCAACTCGCGGTACGGGATCTCGTCGGGCTCCTTGCGTCGCGACTCGTCGAGGGTGCCCGCGGAGTTGATGACCTCGCGCAGGCGCTGGTCGTTGCGCGGGTGGGTAGAGAACAGGCCGTGGTAGCTGACCGGCTTGCGGCCCTCGGCGCGGGACCGGAAGCGCGAGAACATCTCCTGGTCCTTGAGCAGGCTGATGACGTCGACGAGGGCCTGCGGATCGTAACCGGCGGCGAGCATGAAGCGCGCGCCCTCGCGATCCGCCTCGAGTTCCATGTCACGGCCGTAACCGCGCACCAGGGCCGTGCCCATCATCTGCCCGGTGTCATTGATGACGTTGGCGGCGGCGCCGCTGCCGGTGGCGACGCCGACCAGAATGGCGGCGACGGTCGAGCCGATCGAGGCGAGCGTGCCGGCGGATTTCTGCCGCGACGCGTGCTCCTCGGTAATGTGCGCGATTTCGTGCGCGAGCACGCCGGCCAGCTGCGCCTCGCTGTCCAGGTAGGCCATCAGGCCGCGATTCATGTAGACGTAGCCGCCGGGGGTCGCGAAAGCGTTGATGTCGCTGCTGTCGAGTACGGTGAAGGTGTATTCGATGTCCGGCCGGTCGCTGTGATTGGCGATGTGCTGGCCGATACGGCGTACGTACTGCTGGACGCGCTCATTGGCGTAGACGGGGATGCTGGCGGTAATCTCCTCGTACATCTCCCGACCGATGCGCTCCTGCTCCTTTGCGGACAGGGCGAGGGTGTCGGGAACGCCGGTGAGCCCCAGCAGGAGGGCCAGCAGCAGGGCGGACCAGCGCGTCATGGGCTGCTGCCGGCATCCACGAAGAGGGTTCTGAGCTGCGTTGCCAGGCCGTCACAGGCCGAAGCCTGCACGCGGGCGATCAGCGGCACCGGCACCACGAAGGCGGGCATGTAGGAGGTTCCCGAGGCCTCGGCGCTCATCCGTGCCACCGGCCGCAGCTGGCGCACGTCCCACACCGCCGCCTCGTAGGTCGAGTCCTTGTCCCAGGAGCCGAAGCCGATGCAGCCGGCCCCGCCGGGGCCGACCGCGCAGGAGATCGATCCGACCGAATCGACGGTCTCGGTACTGCCGTCGACCCAGATAATGTAGCGCAGGCGCATCTCCTCGATCCGCTCGGCGAACTCGCTGATCTCCATCAGTCCCTGCAGGCGTTCGAGGCCCATCGGCGCCACGCGCGGCTCGAACCAGGGGTAGAGGCGATTCATGAAGTCGAGCTCGGACATCACCTGCAGCCCGTTGCCCCTATCGATCCGATCGCCGATGCAGCGCACGAAGTCCGGCTCGGTCTCGTAGTCGCTGTTGTGGCGGCGGCCGAGCACGACCACCGTGTCGCCGGTCTCTACCAGGGCATGGCCATCACGCTGTTCGTCGATCCTGGTCGTCGTGCAGGCCTGCAGCGTCGACAGGCCCAGTACCAGCAGCAATGAACCGAGGGTTGAGCGACTCATGGACTGTCCTCCGCTTCGGCGACGCTATCGGTGTCTTGGACCGCGGGCGGCGCCGACAGTGCCGCACTCTGCTCGTTCAACCAGTCCTTGAGACGGGTGTCACGCCGGAAACTGTCGACCATCACGGCGCCGGCGTCGCGCAGGGCGATAATCGACGCGGAGTTGATCGCGTCGCTGTCGGATTTCAGGAATGCGGTCGGGGTCTTGCCGTAGACGCTGAACGGCCAGCTCATGACCTGCTTGCCGTCACGGTCGTAGATGTCGAACTCGTACTGCACCCAGATCTCGAAGATCTTGAACTTGGTGTTGGTGGGCAGGGCGAACTGCAGGTCCTTGACCTTCGGTACGAACAGCGCTGCGGCCTGGCTGTCGTCGGCGAGCACCGGCTCGTCCACTTCGGAGACCGAAGCGAACAGGGCCGAGAACACCAGGTTGAAGACCTGGCGCTGGCTGGGGCCGAGCTTGATCTCCCAGTCGCCGCCGCGCCCCTGCGGCCGCTCCTCGACGTGGGTGAAGGCGGTGAATTCCTCGGGAAAATAGATGGCGACCTGGGCCGGATACGGGGCGATCACCGGGCGCGGGAAGACCCGCATCGGCTCGACGTCGACGACGTTCGGTCCGCATGCCGTCAGCAGCACAGCGCCAAGCGTGATCAGGAACCCTTGAATCAGGCGGAATCGATAGCGGGTAATCGTCATCATCTTTGCCACACGTTACTGGAAATCGCTCAGCCCGACAAAGGTACCGCCATTACGCCAGGTCAGCTCGCGCATCAGCGACGCGAAGCGGATGCCGGTGGTCTGCAGGTTGCTGGCGCGGGCGAACTGCACCGGAAAGCCGACGGCGTGAATGCGGACCAGGCGATTGCCCTGGGCATCCTGGTTTATTCGGTCTACGGTCTGCACCACCTGCTGGATCGACTCACCGGTGAAATCGTCACCGAACACGTACAGGCTGATCTTGCGACCAGGCTCGTGAAAGGTGCGGATCGCCGCGTTGATGCCCTCGACGGGACTGCTGTTGCTGAACGGGTTCCAGGTCGCCAGGCGATCGATGATCACGCGGCGCCGGTCCGGCGTGTCTTCGATCCAGCGGCCCCGGTAGCGGGTGAACATGTAGTCCCCCATGTCGTTCATGACCTGGATGCCCTTGACCTGCGGGTAGATGTTCAGGGTGTGGATCAGTTCCTCGCGGACCCGCGGCCAGGCGTAGTTGAACATGCTGCCGGAGGTGTCGATGATGAAAACGATGTATTCGCTGTCGACCGGGATGCCCCCGATCGCGTTGTCGCGGCGGCGGTAATTCGCGCCGAGCAGGCGCTTCATCTCCTCGGACAGGCGCTGCTTGGCGAGCTCCAGCTGGCCGCGGATGGTCTCGCTGGCATCGCTGTCCAGGCTGGTCGACTCCGCTTCGCCGAGAATTCTCGACAGTTCGCCGTCGAGGATCGCGACGCGTTGTTCCTCGTCCGACAGCTGCTCGCGCTTCGCCGTCAGTTCGCGGTTGTAGACCGTGGCTTCCCCGCGCAGGCGGGCGAGTTCCTCCTGCAGTGCCGCGATGCGCCCTTCGAGCTGCTCGGTGTTCTGCTCGAGGACCATCGGCGCGGTGACCTTGGTGATCATCAGCAGCAGGATGATCGCGCCGAAGCCGCAGCAGATGATGTCCAGGAAGGAGAGGCTGAACTCTTCCGGTGCTCGTTTGCCGCGCTTCATGGCCAGTCCCTCGAGGGAGCGACGAACGCACCGTTGGTGTCCTGGGCGAGTTGCCAGAAGGCGGATGCGGCCATCGGGTCACCCTCCATCGGCAGCAGGATCACGTTGACCGGAATGCCGCGCGGCAGTGTCGGCAGCGCGTCGGTAAAGTGGCGCAGGCGCGCGCGGCCGCTGACCGTCGTCGCGGCCCCGGGTGTCTTGCCCTGTGTCGGCAGACCGTCGGTGATCAGGAATATGTTGTCCGGCGCCGGATCCATGGCGGCCACCGCGGCGAATACCCTGGCCAGGCTGGTACCCCCGGTCGGCACCAGCTCGCGGACCGATTCGACGACCGCGTCGAGGGTCTGCCGATCACTCGCGGCCAGCCACTCGCCCTCCGAGTCCGGCAGGATCGCCCCGGCTTCGGTGTTGAAGGTCACCAGCTGGAACGAACTGCTCGCCGGCAGCTGCGCCGTCAGCCACTCGATGATCTTGACGGTGCTCTCCCACTTCGGCGCCTTGCGGCGCACCGACTCCGGCATGTTGCGCAGCCGGATCACGTTGACGATGGTACGGTCCAGCATGCTCGCGGAGGCGTCGAGCAGGATCAGGATGCGCTGGCCGCCGAGTCTGAGGCCGGTCAGGTACTGGCGGTCGCCGTCACCGCGGTCGATGAAGCGCCGAACGTTGCTGCCGGTCTGCTCCTCGACGGCGGCGGCCAGTTCCTGGCGCTGCTCCTCGAGTTCACGGATCTCGTCCTGCAGGCGCTTGATGCTCTCCTCGCTGGCGCGACTGTCTTCCTGGAGTTCGTCGAGTTCAACCCGGCGGCGCCTGATCTGTTCGGTGATCTCGCTGGCGCGCCCGCGTGCCTCGACGATCGCCTGTTCGAGCAGGGCGATCGTGTTGCGCAGTTCCGCGAGGTCCTCGCGACCTTCCTCGACCTCGCGTTCGAGAAAGTTGGTTTCCGAGAGCAGGGCCTCGTTGACCTGCTCCGAGTGCACCTGGGTGGCGTGGTCCATGATCAGGAACACCAGGATCGTGGCGCCGAAGCCACAGCTCATCACGTCCAGGAAGGACAGGCTGAAGGTCGAGAAGCGCCGCCTAGCCCTGCTCATCGCTCCGCATCCGGATCAGGCGCAGGACTTCGGTTCCAGCCAGGGTCAGGCGATCGCCGAGAGCCAGCCGCGAGCGCCCCTCTCGCTGCTCGCCGTTGACCGTGAGCGGGGCATCGGCGGCCAGGCTCAGCGTCAGCTCGCCGTCACTGCCGCGCTCGATGGTCAGCCCCCCCGCACCGGGCCGCAGGCGTCCGGCCTCGACGTCGATGGCGAACTCGAGCCGCGGCGCAAGCGGCCAGGCGTCGCTGCCGAGCAGGACGTGGGTCGCGGTTGCCGCGGGCTGCCCGTCCGCCACCGGCGCCTTTGCGGGCGGTGCCGAGACCGGCCGCGGCGCGAGCCGTCCGCCGGCCGGCAAACGATTGACGAATCGCAGCGCCGAACCCTCGGAGCACAGGCGGTCCCAGTTGCGCCGGCAGCCTTCGAACAGGGCCTGCGGGGGCAGCACCGTGGCCGCGAGGCCGGCGGCAAAACCCGGCAGTTCGGCGATGCGGTGGCTCAGCACCACCGCGCTGCCGTCCTGCAGGGCTTCACGCCACTGGCGAAAGCAGACCTCGGCGGAATCGAGCAGCTCGCTGCGGCGCAGCTTGGCCCGGTGCACGATGCCGCCGCTCTCGAGCGCGATCATCTGCTCCTCCTCGGCTGCGCTGGCGCCGAGCCAGCCTCCGAGACGGTCGTACAGGCCTTGCTCGGTACCGGCATCGTGCAGCGGGTCGAAGCGGCATTGCTCGATGAAGCGGTCGGCGATCATGCGCGCCCAGCCGTCCAGCAGGCGCTGCAGACCGGCGTCGGGAATCACGTCGACGCGCTCCCGGACCACCTCGTCGTCCGCCTGCAGGCGCGTCAGCACCGCCTGGTGGAGTTGCAGGTCGAGATGCGTGACGCGGCCGTGCAGGTCGGCTCCGGCGCAGGCGGCGACGGCGGCGTCGACGATGCCGGCGGCATCGAAGGGACACTGTTCGATCAGGCCGAGCAGGATACCGAGCTGCTGGCGCTCGAAACTCTCCGGTACCGCCAGCAGCAGCCGGTCCGGACCGCCGGCGAGTTCGTGCAGGTGACGCAGGTGGGCGTAGGCGAGATCGGCGTGGTGACGCACTCCGGCCGCCGCTCCGGGCAGGGGTTCGATCCCGAGCCGCTGCCAGAAGCGCGAGTTCGTCTGACGGGGCAGCAGGCGCGCCTGGCTGCGGGCGGCATCGCCGGTGATCACGCTGCCGGAGTGCAGCGACGCGAAGGGAGGCGAAGCGACCTCGCCGCCGTCGCGGCCGTGCACGGTGACGGCGATGTCGTTGAGTTCGAGAATCGGGCAGTCCATGGCGCTCGGTCAGCTCCCGGTCAATCGCCGCGCAGGCGGCTCAGCAGGTGGTCGTCGCAGTACTCCTGGGTATCGAGTACCAGCCGTTCCTGCTGCAGCTGCAGCTGGTGCATCAGAAACATCAGCACGATGCTGATCACCAGAGCGACGAACGTCGAGTTGAAGGCTACGCCCAGACTGGCGGTGACCCCGGTGATGTCGCCCTGCACGGCCTGGTTCGCCTGGCTCAGGGCGGCGCCGATACCGCGTACCGTGCCGATGAAGCCGATCGAGGGAATGGCCCAGGCGATGTAGCGGATCATCGCCAGCTCCGAGTCGAGCCGTTCCGCCTCGCTGTCCATGACTTCCTTGATCGAGGTTGATGCGCTCTGGATGCTGCGTGTCGACCCGAACCGCCGCAGGCCCGTCAGCAGCGAGCGCGGCAGCAGCATGCGCTGCGCTTCCGGCGCCAGCGCCTGGATCGGTCGCGAGTAGTCGCGAAAATCGTCCGGCAGGATACTGGTGCCGGCCGGTGCCTGGATGAAGTCCTCGGCGAGCTGCTGCCGCTCGCGGTAGATGCGTCGTCCCTTGTAGGCCATGATCGCCATCGCCCAACACATCAGGATGAAGCAGGTCTCCTGTTCGTAGTCCTTGATCACCACCCAGAGCGAGCGCGAGGGTGCCACCGTTTCACCGGCCGCGGCCAGCTCCATGTTCGACTTGACGATCGCATCGGCGTTGGGTCGGACCAGGCCGACATAGATCGTATGTACGACGATGATCGACAGCAGCAGGGCGAACAGCTGGTAGAAAAACTCGGACTCGAGCAGCTTCTTGAACGGCGTCATGCGTAGTGTTCCAGTGGTTCAGATATCGGCGGGAAACGCGACCGACAGATCTTCCGAGACCTCTTCGCTCGGGTCGAAGATCAGCACCGTGTCGGAGGTTTCGTCTGCGCCTGTTTCCGCTGCTTCGGCGTCCTCTTCCTGGTCGTCCGGCGGCGCCGGCGCCTCGGCCTCGTCCGCGGCGGGCGCCGGCTCGTTTTCGCCGGCACGCCCGGGCTCCTGCGCCGCGGCCACGGCAGCGACTCCGAGGACGATCAGGAACATCAGCAGCCTACCGGACATAGCGCACCAGGCGGAAGCCCAGGTCGGGCTGTGGCTCGCTGCCGTAGTCGCGATAGGACAGGCGCAGCTCGACGATCGAGCCGTGCCGATACGAGGCGTCGCGCACGACGTGGAACTCGCCGACCTCGGGACCCAGCGGATCGACGGCGCCATCGGCCAGGCCGACACCGGAGACGTAGTGGTCGTGGATCCACTCCGAGACGTTGCCGCCGAGGTCGAAAAAGCCGCGCCAGTTCTCCTTGAAGCTGCCGACCGGCGCGCTCACCGGCTCGTTGTCACGGTAGCCGTCGACCAGCTGGGCGAACAGGTCGGCGGCCGACGCGTCGGCGAAATTGCCGGCGCCCTGGGACGGCGGCCAGACGTTGCCCCAGGGAAACTTGTACACTTCGCCGTCTTTGCCGACCCGGGCGACAAAGGCCCACTCGGCCTCGCTCGGCAGGCGATAGCCGGTCGCGTCGGGGTTGAAGCCGCTGATGACACCGTCCATTTCGATATAGACCGGATCCAGGCCGTCGCGTTCGCTGAGCCAGTTGCAGAACGCCGCGGCATCCTCCCAGCGGACGTTGACCACCGGCTGCTTCGGGCCGTTCAGGCTGTTGCCGCCCAGGTTGCCCGACGAGTGGCCGGGCCGGAACTTGCGGAACTCGGCATTGGTGACTTCGTGGCGGCTCATGTAAAACGCGCGCTCGAGGACCACGTCCCGCAGCGCCTCGTTGGCTCGTCGCCCCGGCTCGCGGCGCGAGGCGCCCATCGTGAAGGGCGCCGGCCTGACGAGCAGCATCTCCTGGTCCAGGGCCGTACGAATGCTGGGCTCGATGTTGGCCCAGAAGGCCTGCTCGGCCGTGAGCAGTTCGACGCTCAGGGTCTGCGGCAGCCCGGGTTTGGGCAACACCTCGATGCGCCGGTCCTCGTAGCCTTGCCGACTCACGCGCAGGCTGTGCGGCGCCGCCGGCAGGTCCAGCACCTGGGTCCCGGTGCCGCGCAGTTCGCCGTCGACGAATACGCGGGCGTCCGCCGGGGTGACGCGGAGTTCGATGCGGCCGCGGCGCGCGCTCAATGGCGCGACGAGATCGCGCTGCTCGCCGCTGCGCAGGGTCAGGCGCTCGCGAAAGACCTCGTAGCCGGTCAGGAACAGCTGCACGTCCGCCGCCTGGCCGGGCTCGACGGCGACCTCGATGGGCGTGCGGCCCTGAAAACGCCCGCCGACGGTGACGTTGGCGCCCGACGGCCGGGAACGGATCCGCAGGGTGGCATCCGCCGGTTCGAGGCGCACCGGCTCGGGCTCGAGCCGTTCACCGGCCGTAACCGTCAGCAGCAGTGAGGCCGTCTCGTAACCGTCCTTGCGCAGCACCACGCGCTGCTCGCCGGCATCGATTTCGAAGTGGCCGGGGGTGCGGCCGAGCTCCTGCTCGTCGACCCATACCGATGCGTCTTCCGGCTCCGTTGCCAGGCTGACGGTTCCGAAGGCGGGCTCGAGGGCCACCTGCAGCTCCTGCAGACGCTCCATCCCGACCACGTCGACCTCGACCTGCCGGGTGAAGAAGCGCGGCGCGGCGACCGTCAGGATCTGCGGGCCGGCCGGGACCGTCAGCGGCTCCTCGTCGGCTCTGCCGAGCAGTTCGTCGCCGAGGCGAAGCTCGGCACCGGGCGGCGTCGACGCGACCTGCAGTCGGCCCGGCAGGCGCTGCAGGGCCAGCGGAAACCGCTGGTTGACCTCGTCGGTCACAGTGATGCTGCGCTCCAGCTCGTAGTGGCCCGGGGCCGTGACACGCACCCGGTACTCGCCCGGCCGCATCAGGGTGCGCTCAGCGACGTCGAAATGGAGGCCGCCGTCGATCTGCAAGCGGGCGTCGGCCGGAACCGTCTGGAACTGTACCGAGCGGGCGCTGAGCAGGAACCACAGTACGATCCCGCCGACCGCGAGCAGGACGAGGCTGGCGCTGGCGACGGGGCCGAGCAGGCGGCGTCGACGGCGCTCGACGCCACGACTGGGCTCGAAGGGCACCGCTCTTACGGGTTCGTCGTGTTCCGGCAGTTCGCGCTCGTTCGGATCGCTCATCAGATCGGTTCTGTACACTGGACCGTGACACGGGCCGTTCGCGTGCCCTGCGCCAGGACGATTTCCTCACGCACGTCGCGGTACCCCTGGCGACGGCCCACCAGCACGTAGCGGCCGGGGTTGAGGTCGAGTTCGGTGGACTCGAGCGTGCCCAGCCGCTCTACGCGCAGCACACTGACTTCGGTTTCACCATCGGACTCGACGGTCAGGCGCACCGGCGTGCGAGCCAGGCGGAGCACCTGCTCGAGTTCGCGCAGTTGCCGGTCGAGGCGCGGGCCCGGTGCGTCGATCTGGCGCGCGCCGCGCAGCAGCGCGACCATGTCGCGGTAGCGGGCGTCGTCGTTGAGGCTCAGGGGGTCGTCCAGGGTCTGCCTGATCACCTCGTCGAGCCGCAGGCGCGTCTCTGCCTGCTGCAGTGCGGCACGCGCCTGCTCCAGGGTCCCGTCGACCTCGAGTGCTCGCCGGTAGGCGGCGACGGCTTCCGGCCAGTCCTCGCCGGCGGCGGCCTGCTCGGCTGACCGGAGTTCGACCTGGACCTTCTGCAGCGTGCTGCCGGCCTCGACCTGACGCAGCGCCTCGCGGACCTCCTCGCTGCCGGGCCGCAGCGCCGCTGCGCGCCGGAAGGCACGCTCGGCCGCAGCGAAACGCTCGTCGGCCAGTTGGCCGAAGCCTTCCGACATCGCTTCGGTGAACTGTTGCTCCTCGAGCAGGGTCGTCGCACTCTCTAGGCCCTGTCGCGCCGCGCGGCTGGCGCCGTCGAGCTCGACGGCACGGGCAAAGGCGTCCCGGGCCGCGGCGTAGTCGCCGGTTTCCTGCTGACGTCGTCCGGTGCGCAGCAGGTCCTGTACCTCGTCGATGACAGCGGCTCGTTCGGCCGCCGTCTGCGCCTCGGCGTCGTCCGGGCGGATCAGCAGGGCAATCTCGAGTGCGCTCTCGGCGCCGGGTCGGTCTCCGTCGGCAATGGCCGCGCGGGCGCGATCCAACTGCGCCCGGAATTCCCCGTCGCGGCGGTCCAGCAGGTCCTGCATGCGCTGTGCGGCCAGCCGATAGTCCTCGAGCGCGGCGTCGAATGCCTGCTGCCGGTACTGCGCGTCACCGGCCCGCGCACTGTCCAGAGCGGCCTCGAAGGCTTCGGGAGCCCACAATTCGACGCCGCTGTCGCGCAGTTCGAGCTGTGCCGCGAGTACCTCGTCGAGCACCGCGCGCGCCCGCTCACGGGCCTGTTCCTGCTGCGCCTGTTCCCACGGGGACAGGGCTGGTGTGGCCGGCGTAGCGGGAGCCGGGCGGGCCGAGCCGGCCGCGGCAGGAGCCTGGGTGCCGGGCGGGGCGGCCTCCGGCACCGTGACGACGCGCGGCAGCACGGTGACCACCGCCACGAGCGCCAGCAGCAGCAGCGCGATCACGATCCAGGGGGCGAAGCGGGCCAGGTTCGAGTCGGCCGGTGCCGACTCGGCAGCCGAACCGACATCGACCCGGACAGGCTCGATGGTCTCGAAGTCTGACTCTGGCGGAGCCGCCCGATCTTGCGTCATTTCCGTTTGCGGTCTGTGGGCCGACCGGGGAAGGTCGGGGGTCGGCTCAGAGGTCGCCAGTCTCCCGCTCGTAAATGTCCTGCAGCAGGCCGCGCCACTGGCTGTACTGGTCTTCCACGGTACCGGTCAGGGTAATCGTCTGGTCCTCGAGCTCGATGATCTGCGGCTGGATTTCCGCCTGCATGGATCCGGCCAGTTCGACCAGGGCTTCTGCGTGGATGGCGCTCTCGGCACGCTTGTCGAAACCGCTCTTGATCAGGTAGCCGCCGCTGACGATAGCGACATTGCTCGCCGCCCGCGTGGAGCCGTTGTTGCTGCCCGCGCCGGCAATACCGGCCGCGACCGCCGCCACGCCGGCCCGGGTGCGCATGGTCGCCTCGCGACGCAGTTCGCGGTAAGCGATGGCCTCCGTGTAGCTCTGTCGACGCCACTCCTGGTACGGGTCCTTCATCTGCCTGGCGAAGCCGCCGTAGTACTCCTGAAGCGTATCGACGAACAGGTAGTCGCGCTCGCGGATGCGGCGAATCCGGTCGAGCATCGGGTCATCCGCCGCAGGCAGGCGCTGAATCTGGTAGATGCCCTGGCGATCCTGGCTCAGCGTGCCGCCGAACGATTCGGGAGAAAAGCTCTCCGCAAAACGCAGCTCGGTGATTCTGCGCAGGTGCGCGACCTCGTCGCCGCCCATGCCGCCACGGTAGGCGGCGATGTCGTTGGCGATGCGGTTGTACACGTCCTGAAAAGGCTCCTGAAGGACGCTCCTGGCGGTCTTGCTGCTGTACGCGTACTTGCTCGCCAGGCCCGAGTACTCCCGGGTGAACCAGCGCTGGCCGGTGCTGTCCTCGACGGTGACTTCGAGCTCGAGTCGCTCGCCGTCCGAGTTGAGGATGCGCCCGTTGACGACGACATCGGTATTCGCCATGCCCTCGGGCACGACCCGTACCGCGCCCCAGTGACCGCTGCCCTGCATCGTTCTGACCAGCTGCGTCGGCATGTACCGCGCCTCGGCGAGGCGGATTTCCGGCACCGCGACCAGGCTGTCCTCGTCGATGTCCTCGATGCCGGGGTCGAACAGGCGGACGCCGACGTCGAGCAGTTCGCTCTCCGCGAGGTTGGGGCTCGCCCGGTCGATCGGCGTAGTCTGTGTCGTCCGCACGGTGCTGGTGGCGCAGGCGCTGAGCAGGGCGACCCCGAGCAGCATTGCCAGTGTGCGCAGTCCCAGGAGCTGTCGCGTCATCGTTGTGCCGCCTTGTATTTCCGGTACTCGTCCCACAGTTTTTCCCGCAGTTCCGGGACGATCTCTTTCATGGCCGCCTCGCGAATCTGTCGGGCGACCACGTCGTCATCGCTGCCATCGGGGATATCCGGGGGGATTTCCGCTTCGGCGGCGCCCGGCGTGTAGTCGCCCTCGCGGCTCGCCGTCGGCACGCCGGGCTGGCCGCCCTGGCCGCTGGCGGTGGCCGGCTGAACGCCCGAGGGAGCGCTGCCAGCGGCGCCGGACATGCCATCGTCCGGCTCCATCATCGCGACATCAATGGCGCTGCCGTCGGCCGCGGCGTCGCCCTGTTCGCGGGCGGCCTGGCGGCTGCCACGGATTTCCCCGTCGAAATCCGCCAGCGACTCGTCGAGCGCACGGTCGAGCGCTTCGAGATCCGCATCGCCGGCGGTCGCGCCGGCGTTGCCGCTCTGGCGTGCCAGGATCTGTTCGAGGTCTCCCGTGCCGCCGGTCTGGCTGCCCTGGCCGCCATCGGCGCCCGCG